>JAPSIP010000022.1 GCA_031178645.1 Paracoccus sp. (in: a-proteobacteria)
GAAACGTTGTGGCCCAGCATCACCAGGTTGTCGATCTTGGTGCCGTTGCCCACGCGGGTGGCGCGGATCGTGCCGCGGTCGATTGTGGAATTGGCGCCGATTTCCACATCATCGCCGATCTCGACCCCGCCTAGGGAATGGATGCGGGTCCAGTGCTGCTGCTTGATCCCCGCGCGTGTGCCCAGGGTGCGGCGGATCTCCTCGATCCCCGACTCCTCGGGGGTGACGAAGGAAAAGCCGTCGCCGCCGATGACCGCGTTCGACTGCACGATCAGCCGGTCGCCCGCCGTCACGCCATGCGCGATGCGCACGCCCGCGTTCAACAGCACGTCGTTCCCCAGGCGAGAGCCGCGACCGATCGACACATGCGGCCCGATCCGCGCGCCGCGGCCGATCCGCACATCCGCGCCGATCACGACAAAAGGACCGATGGCCGCGCCCTCGCCCACCTGCGCCGAGGGATCGATGACCGCCGTCGGATGGATGCCAGGGGCGATGTCGGGACCGGGATCGAAGGCGCGCGTCAGGCCCGCCATCAGCAGGCGAGGGCGCGGCGCGAAGATTGCGGCCTTCAGCCCATAGGTTTCGGGGTCCATGCCTTCGGCCAGGATCGCGATGCTGCCGGGCTTCAGCGCCTCCGCATATTTCGGCGACATGGCCATGGCGATGACCCCGCCCTCGGGACCGACCGGGCCGGTGGCCTGGGGTTCGGACGCGCCTGTGACGGGCAGGTCCAGATCCCCCCAGGCCTTCGCCTCGAGCGCCTGCGCCAATTGTCCGATGGTGATAGCCATGATCGCCCCCTTGTCGGAAAGGGGCTTAGACTTTTCGAGCCTATGAATCCAGCCCGGCCTTCTGGATCGCGTCATACAAGGGCGCGTCCCGGCCATAGACATCCTCGAACCGGCGGATGGTGCCATCGGCATCGGGAAAGGCCGTGAAATAGACCAGGTGAACCGGAACCGCCGGCGTCAGCTTCAGCCAGACCTCGTCCTCGCGGGCCAGGGCGCGTTGGAACATGGCCTGCGGATCGTCGGTCTGCCGGGACAGCAGCGCATGGGCCAGATCGAACGGATCGCCGATGCGGATGCAGCCGTGGGAATAGGCGCGCGACGCCCTCTGGAATAGGTGCTTGGTCGGTGTGTCGTGCAGATAGATGTTCCAGGAGTTCGGGAAAATGAACTTCACCAGCCCCAAGGCATTGTCATCACTGGGTTTCTGCCGCATCCGGTAAGGAAAGTTTGCTGCCGTGTAGCGCCCGAAGTCGATCCGGTCGCGCGCGACTACCCGGCCCTTGCCGTCCACCACGTCCAGGTGCGAAACGGCATTGCGGTTGGCCTGCAGCTTGGGCAGGTATTCCTTGACCGTGATCGACCGGGGCACGTTCCACCGCGGGTTCACCACCACATGTTCCATCTGGTCCGAGAACTCGGGCGTCTGGCGGTCGTGGTCGGTGCTGCCGACGACCGTGCGGGTGCGGAACGTCTCGGCGCCGTTCTCCATGATGCGAGCGGTGAATTCGGGGATGTTCACCCAGACGTGACGGCTGTCCAGATCCTCGGACCCCATCCACCGCATCCGTTCAAGCGCCACGACGATCGCGCGGTTACGCCCGTCCCGCGGCACCTCGCCGTTCAGATGCGCGATGGTCTTTGGCCCCGCCACCCCATCCGAAGGCAGGCCCACCGCCGCCTGATACTGCGCCACCGCATCGGCCAGGGCGGCGTCGTAAAGCTGCGGATCGCTGGCCGGCGCGGCAAAGCCCGCAGCCTTCAGCCGCGCGCGCATGGGAACGATGCCCGCGCCGCGTGCGCCCGGCCGCCACAGCGCCTCGGGGGCACGGGGCAGATCGGCGGGCACGGCCAAGACCTGGCCTCCGGTCAGGGCGCGTTGCAGCGCCAGATAGGCCGGGTGGCGCGGTTGCAGGTCCAGAAGGAACTGGCGCGGATCCGGGGATGCGACAAAGTCGCGGATCAGCCGGTCGACGGGCGGGCGCTTCACCTCTCGCTTGATCAGGGGATCGACGGAACCGGGACGAATCATCCCGCCCGTCATGTCGCGCATGTAGCGGACAAGGATTCGGGCCAAGGCGACCTCGGACCTCGCATTCGCGGCATCGGCGGGCTGCGCATCCAGGGCATAGCGGCTTGCGGGAATGCCGTGCTGGGGGGCGGTGGCCGTAGCATCTGAGAAGGCGCTGCGCAATTTCGCGGCATTTTCGCCGGTGAAGATCGGCCGCAAGCCGTTTGTCCCGTAATAGGCCGCAAGCTCCGGCACGCCGGCCGCGGCTTCTGCCAGGGCCAGCTCCTGAGGGCTGAAATCAAGCCGTGGTGCCACGGCAACAGCCAGGGCCGGGGCCAGTCCAAGCCGAGGCTGCGCAACCGCCGATTGTCCGCCCAAGATCAACGTAATAGCCGCGATGACTGTCCAGCCGCGCATTCCAGTTCCTTCCAACGTCTGCCCCGGATTCTGCCAGTTTGCCGGGTCCGGCACCAGCAATTGCAGGCAGGGAAACGGGCACCTAAGCCGGATGGTTGCAGCCGCGCCACAGCCACGAGACCGATCGGCCACAGCGACTAAGTATCGGCAGAATTTCGCCTAATTTGCGCCGATACTGGCCTCGGCGGCAGGAATCTCTTTCCCGACCGCACGGGGTTTTGACATATTGTTAGGCAACCGGGGATAACTTCGGTGGCGTCGCACCGGATGCGGCGGAAAAAAGACGAAGCGGGACAGGCGATCTGACATGACATTCGACCTTCTTTCACGTCGCGGCATCCTGGGTGTGTTCGCGGCTACAACCGTGGCGGCAGCACCCGTAATGGGCAACGCCTTCGGTCTTCTGCGCGGCGCAGGCGACATGCGCCGCATCCGCATGTATTCGGGCCGGACCGGCGAAAGCCTGGACACGGTCTACTGGGTGGATGGGAAGTACATCCGCGAAGCCCTGAACGAGATCAACATCTTCATGCGCGACTGGCGCTCGGGCGAGGCGATCGGGATCGACCCGCGCACTGTGGATGTGGCCGCCGCCTCGCACCGGCTGCTGCAGACCAACGAACCCTACATGATGCTGTCGGGCTATCGCTCGCCGCGCACCAACGCGATGCTGCGCCGCAGTTCCGGCGGGGTGGCGCGCAACTCGCTGCACATGGTCGGCAAGGCGGCGGACCTGCGGCTGAAGTCCCGCTCCGTGGGCCAGATGTACAATGCCGCGATGTCCTGCCGTGCAGGCGGCGTCGGCAAGTACTCCCGGTCAAACTTCGTCCACATGGATTGCGGCCCGGTCCGCAGCTGGGGCGCCTGACGCGCCCGACGCGCCGCTTCCGGACCGCTTGCCTGCAACGTCGCTCGCCCTGGCGCGCGGCGTTTTTTCATGGCCTGCCGTTTCGAATCAGGCGGATGGGCAATGCGCCTTGACGGCGGCGCATGATTGCTGACACCATTTCGTGACAATAAACGACAACCAGAAAGCGCAAGATGCCGCAGATGACGCGCCGTTACCGGACCGCGAAGAAGATCCAGGCAACGGCAATCCAGTTGGCGGTCCGCGATGGCATGGCCAATGTCACGACCGAGGCGATCGCCAAGGAAGCGGGGATCAGCACGCGCACCTTCTTCAACTATTACCCCTACAAGGAAGCCGCGATGATGGGGCCCGCGCCCGATTATCCGGCCGATGCGGCCGAGGAGTTCGCGACCGGCCGCGCCACCCTGATCGAGGATCTGGACCGCCTGATCACCGCCCATCTGGCCCGCTTCCTGGATGAACGCGAACTGCTGGGCCATATCCTGGATCTTTCAACGCAGGATCCCAAGCTGGGCGCGCTGCGCAATTCGACCATCCTGTCGCGGCGGGCGCAGATGCGCGAATTGCTGCGCCGCCGCTGTCCCGACACAAAGCCCGCGCAGATCGAGATCCTGGCCGCCGCCATCGTCGCCGCGACAAATGCCGCGACCAAGGACTGGGCCAGTGGCGAGGTCGAGGACTTCATCGCCGCCGCGCGAGAGAACCTCGCCCTGATCCAGTCGGCGGCGGGAATGCTGACGCATCGCCGCGGCTAGACGCTCAGCATCTTGCGGTAAAGGTTGTCCAGGAACGGCCCGGCCTCGGCAAGGGGGTCATGGCTTGGGCCGAGGACCGCCCGCACCTGCACATCGAAATCGGCATACTGCTGGGTCAGCGCCCAGATGGAAAAGATCAGGTGGCGCGGCTCGACCGGGGCAAGGCGGCCTTCCTCCATCCACCCCTGCAGGATCGCCGCTGCCCCGTCCACCACCTCGCGCAGGCCGCCGCCCAGGATCTCGGACAGGTGGGCGCGCCCTGCAGGATCTCATGGGCGAAAAGCCTGCTTTCGCGCGGAAAGCGGCGCGACATCTCCAGCTTGGCCTGGACATAGGCCAGCACCTCGGCCAGGGGTTCGCCTTGTGGGTTGATGCGCAACATCGGCGCAAGCCACATGTCCAGAAGCGTCGTCAGCAGCGTCCTGTGGATCTCGTCCTTCGACGCGAAGTAGTAGAGGACGTTGGGCTTTGACAGCCCCGATGCCTCGGCGATCTGGTCGATGGTGGCGCCGCGGAAGCCATTGGCCGAAAAGACCGCCAGCGCGCCCTTCAGGATCAGCTCGCGGTTCTTCTGCTGGATGCGGGACAGGGGCGGTTTGGGATGATCTGCCATTCCAGCCTCGTTCCGATGGTGCAAATTCGGGCAGCGCCCCGGCGGTTCCGCGAACAGGCGTCTGAACGCTTGACTGAACCATGCCCCGTGGTAGCGTGATCCTGACCATTTGGTCAATAATGGAAGGGGTTAGGCCTTTTCCGCAGGGCCAGACCCATCAAGCCGACCCTGCGCCAGAACGGGGCGGCCCGACAGGAAGGACGACAGATGACCGACGCCAGTGGGCTGGTTCCGGCTGCCAACATGAAGACCGACGGCGAAAGGCTGTGGGACAGCCTGATGCAGATGGCCCAGGTCGGGCCGGGCATCGCTGGCGGCAACAATCGCCAGACCCTGACCGATGCCGATGCCGAGGGCCGCGCCCTGTTCCGCCAATGGTGCGAGGATGCGGGCATGACCATGGGGCTTGATCGCATGGGCAACATGTTCATGCGCCACGAGGGGGCCGAGCCGGAGCTTGATCCGGTCTTTATCGGCAGCCACCTCGACACTCAGCCGACGGGCGGCAGGTTCGACGGCGTGCTGGGCGTGCTGGCGGGGCTGGAGGTGATCCGGTCCATCCGCGACATGGGCATCGTGACGCGCCGTCCCATCGTCGTGACCAACTGGACGAACGAGGAAGGCGCCCGCTTTGCCCCCGCCATGCTGGCATCGGGCGTCTTCGCGGGCATCCTAACCGAAGACTACGCCAACAGCCGCACCGACGCCGAGGGCAAGCGCTTCGGCGACGAACTGGACCGCATCGGCTGGCGGGGGGACGAGGTTCCGGGGGACCGCCGCATCCATGCGATGTTCGAATATCATATCGAGCAAGGTCCGATCCTGGAAGCCGAGGGCAAGCAGATCGGCGTGGTGACGCATGGCCAAGGGTTGTGGTGGCTGCAGGTCACGCTGACCGGCAAGGACGCCCATACCGGGTCCACCCCCATGACCATGCGCGTGAACGCGGGCCTAGGCATGGCGCGGATCATCGAGGCGGTGCACCGAATCGCGATGGACCATCAGCCCGATGCCGTGGGCGCGGTAGGACAGGCCAATGTCTGGCCCAACAGCCGCAACGTGATCCCCGGCCGCGCGGTCTTCACCGTCGATTTCCGCTCGCCCGACCTGGGAAAGCTGAACGCGATGCGCGCCCTGCTGGAGGAAGAAGCCCCGCAGATTGCCGCCGAACTTGGACTGGGGATCGAGATCGAGCCGGTGGGTCACTTCGACCCGGTGACCTTCGATCCGGCCCTTGTCGGCAAGGTCCGCGATGCTGCCGAACGGTTGGGCTACAGCCACATGGACATCGTCTCGGGCGCGGGCCACGACGCCTGCTGGATCGCCAAGGTGGCGCCCACGGTCATGATCATGTGCCCCTGCGTGGACGGGCTGTCCCATAACGAGGCCGAGGAGATCAGCCCCGAATGGGCAAAGGCCGGGGCCGATGTGCTGCTGCACGCGGTGCTGGATGCGGCCGAGGTCGTGCGCTGAAATCGAAGGCCGGGGGCCAGCCCCCGGACCCCCGGGATATTTGAACACAGAAGATGAGGCCATCCATGAGCACGGTCATCCGCAACGGAACCATTGTCACCGCCGACCTGAGCTACAAGGCCGATGTTCTGGTGGAAGGCGGGCGCATTGCGGCCATTGGTCAGGGGCTGACGGGTGACAAGGTGCTGGACGCCACCGGCTGCTATGTCATGCCGGGCGGGATCGACCCGCATACGCATCTGGAGATGCCCTTCATGGGCACCTATTCCGCCGACGATTTTGACAGCGGCACGCGGGCGGCGCTTGCGGGCGGGACGACAATGGTGGTGGATTTCGCCCTGCCCTCGCCCGGCCAGGGGCTGCTGGACGCGCTGCAGATGTGGGACAACAAGTCGGGCCGCGCGCATTGCGACTATAGCTTCCACATGGCCGTGACCTGGTGGGATAGCCAAGTCTTCGACGAGATGCAGGCGGTGGTGGATCGCGGCATCACCAGCTTCAAGCATTTCATGGCCTACAAGGGCGCGCTGATGGTGAATGACGACGAGTTGTTCGCCAGTTTCCGCAGGGTGGGCGATCTGGGCGGCATCGCGATGGTCCATGCCGAGAACGGCGACGTGGTGGCCGAACTCTCGGCCCGCCTGCTGGCCGAGGGCAATACCGGCCCCGAGGCCCACGCCTATTCCCGCCCCCCGCAAGTCGAGGGCGAGGCCACCAACCGCGCCATCATGGTGGCCGACATTGCGGGCGTGCCGCTGTATGTGGTCCATGTGTCCTGCGAGGACAGCCACGAGGCAATCCGCCGCGCCCGCGCCCAGGGCAAGCGTGTCTGGGGAGAGCCCCTGATCCAGCACCTGACGCTGGACGAAAGCGAATATTTCAACGCGGACTGGGATCATGCCGCCCGCCGCGTCATGTCGCCGCCCTTCCGCAACAAGCTGCACCAGGACAGCCTGTGGGCGGGGCTGCAGTCGGGGTCTCTGTCCGTGGTCGCAACTGACCATTGCGCCTTCACCACGGCACAGAAGCGGACCGGCATCGGCGACTTCACCAAGATCCCGAACGGCACCGGGGGGTTGGAGGACCGGATGCCGATGCTGTGGACGCACGGGGTCGGCACGGGCCGGCTGACGCCGAACGAGTTCGTGGCCGTCACCTCGACCAACATCGCCAAGATCATGGGGATGTATCCGCGCAAGGGTGCGGTCCTGGTCGGCAGCGACGCCGATCTGGTGGTCTGGGATCCCGAGGCCGAGAAGGTGATCAGCGCGGGCAGCCAGCAATCGGCGATCGACTATAACGTCTTCGAAGGGCAGCACGTGAAGGGCCTGCCGCGCTATGTGCTTACGCGCGGGCATATAGCTGTGGACGGCGGCACGCTGACCAGCCGCGAAGGCCACGGCGAGTTCGTCGCCCGCGAACCGCGCGGCACCGTGAACCGCGCGCTGTCGGCCTGGAAGGAACTGACCGCGCCGCGCCCGGTGGAGCGGTCGGGCATTCCGGCGAGCGGGGTGTAGTGTGTCAGGATTGGCAGTCCAACCCAAGGAAGACCAGGACATTCGCGCACGGTTCGGGCGTATTCTGCTCGTCGTCGCGGTTGCGGCGCCTATCCTGGTTCTTATCGAATCCTACCTGCTTGGGGTATCTGGCTGGCTGTTGGGCAACCTCGAAGTAATTATAATTTCTTGCATGCTTGGCTGGCTGTATTCTTTTTCAACAGCCTTTCTATTCGGGATCCCCATCTGCGCGGTATGGCTCTGGGTATTTCGGATCCTCGTCAGGCGCGGCTGCAATGACCGGACTGGGGCCTGCATCGCATCAATCGCTGCCAGCATTCTTGCTGCCTATGCAGGTTTGCTGGTGACACTCTTTACCGGTTCAATATTGGAAAGCGACCCTGGTAGCAGCGCTCCGTCTCTGCTTCGTCTGAATAAAGTCGCCATGATGATCTTTGTCCCTGTTGCGGTCACTGCCGTTGTCGCAAGCTGGATGGTTTTTTCCGGCAAAGATGAGACTGGAGGTACGGTGTGATTGACACCGCTGTCGTTCAGGCCCGCGACCTTTCCCTCACATTTTCCACCGCCGATGGCCCGGTCCACGCGCTGAAAGACGTATCCCTCACCATCGACCAAGGCGATTTCGTCAGCTTCATCGGGCCGTCGGGCTGCGGCAAGACCACCTTCCTCCGCGCCGTTGCCGCCCTCGAAACGCCGACGGCCGGGACACTGGCGGTCGCGGGAATGACGCCTGACGAGGCGCGGCGCAGGCGGGCCTATGGCTATGTCTTCCAGGCGCCCGGCCTTTATCCTTGGCGGACGATTGCCGGGAACATCAGCCTGCCGCTGGAGATCATGGGCTTCTCCCGCGCCGACCGACAGCAACGGACCCAGCGGGTTCTGGACCTCGTGGACTTGGCGGGCTTCGGCGGCAAGTTTCCCTGGCAGTTGTCTGGCGGGATGCAGCAGCGCGCCTCGATCGCCCGCGCCTTGGCCTTCGACGCCGATATCCTGCTGATGGACGAGCCCTTCGGCGCCCTTGATGAAATCGTGCGCGACCGCCTGAACGAAGCGCTGCTGGATCTGTGGAAGAAGACCGGCAAGACCATCGGCTTCGTCACACACTCGATCCCCGAGGCGGTGTATCTGTCCACCAGGATCGTCGTCATGTCGCCCCGCCCCGGCCGGATCACGCGGGTGATCGACAGCCCGCTGCCCCGCGACCGCCCGCTGGAGATCCGCGACACGCCCGAGTTCATCGCCCTGGCGCAACAGGTGCGCGACGGCCTGCGCGAAGGGCACAGCTATGACTAGTGCGGCCATGGCGGGGGCGAAGCGGCGGACAGGTCGCAGCACAGGCCGCATCCTGCCCATCCTGACCGTGCTGCTGGCGATAATCGCGATTTGGTATGCAGGCGCTGTCTGGATGAACGCCACATGGGTGCGCGATCAGGCGGCGCGGGCCGATACGGTGCTGACCACCAGCGAGTTGGTCCGCCAAACGCTGATGCTGGAACGCCCCGTGCTGCCCGCGCCGCATCAGGTCGCCGCCGGGCTGTGGGAGGGGGTCGCGGGCCAGAAGATCACCTCGAAGCGCAGCCTGGTCTGGCATGGCTGGATCACGCTGTCGGCGACACTGGCAGGGTTCGCCATCGGCACGGCGGCGGGGATCCTGCTGGCGGTGGGCATCGTCCACAACCGCGCGATGGACCAGTCGGTGATGCCCTGGGCCGTCGCCAGCCAGACCGTGCCGATCCTGGCCATCGCGCCGATGGTGATCGTCGTCTTTGCCAGCATGGGCGTGACCGGCCTGCTGCCCAAGGCGATGATCGCGGCCTGGCTGTCCTTCTTTCCGGTGCTGGTCGGCATGGTCAAGGGGTTGCGCACCCCCGACGCGATGCAGCTGGACCTGATGCACAGCTGGCACGCATCGCGCGCGCAGCAGTTCTGGCGGCTGCGGCTGCCCAGTTCGCTGCCCTACTTGTTCGCCAGCCTCAAGGTCGCCATTGCCGCCGCCCTTGTCGGCACCATCGTGGGCGAGCTTCCTGCGGGCGCAACGGCCGGCCTTGGCGCGCGGCTGCTGTCGGGCAGCTATTACGGGCAGACGGTGCAGATCTGGGCCGCGCTGTTCGCCGCCGCGATGCTGGCCGCGCTTCTGGTGATGCTGATCGGCGCACTTGAACGCCTGACCCTGCGCCGCATGGGGCTGGCACGATGAGCGCGCTGCCCATCATCGCGGTTTGGATCGGGGCGATCGGCCTCAACACCTGGCTGTCGCGCTTCGACACCCGCGCGACCCGGCTGGCGGTGGCGCTGATCTTCGGCGCAACGATCCTGGCGTTGTGGGAGATGATCGTCCGCATCTATGCCGTCCCGCCCGTGATCCTGCCCGCGCCCAGCCAGATCGGCGCCAGCTTCGCCACGAACACCGCGATCCTGTGGACCGATTTCGTGCAGACCATCGTGAAAGGCGCAGTGACCGGATGGCTGATCGGCGCGGCGGCAGCCGTGCTGACCGCCATCGCCATCGACCGCAGCCCTTTCCTGCAACGCGGGCTGCTGCCCATCGGCAACTTCGTCGCAGCCCTGCCCATCGTCGGCATCGCGCCGATCCTGGTGATGTGGTTCGGCTTCGACTGGCAGTCCAAGGCCGCCGTGGTCGTGGTCATGGTCTTCTTCCCGATCCTGGTGAACATGGTGGCAGGCCTTGCCGCGACCGATCCCATGCAGCGCGACCTGATGGCGACCTGGGCCGCGCCCTACGGGACCAGCCTGCTGAAGCTGCGCCTGCCCGCCGCCATGCCCTTCCTGTTCAACGGGCTGAAGATCACCACCACGCTTGCCCTGATCGGCGCCATCGTGGCCGAGTTCTTCGGCAGCCCGACCAGGGGCATGGGCTTTCGCATCTCGACCGCGGTGGGGCGGCTGGATCTGCCGCTGGTCTGGGCGGAAATCCTTGTGGCGGCCATCGCGGGGTCGCTGTTCTATGGCATCGTGGCGCTGATCGAAAAGAAGGTGACGTTCTGGCACCCGTCGCAGCGTCCTCAACGGGGCTGAAAACCCCAACACAGGAGAGGGAAGATGAAGACATTGATGCTGGGTGCTGCGGTGGCCCTGGCGGCGGGCAGCGCCCACGCGCAGGAACTGACCCTGCAACTGAAATGGGTCACGCAGGCGCAGTTCGCGGGCTATTACGTCGCCAAGGACAAGGGCTTCTACGAGGAAGAAGGCTTGGACGTGACCATCCTGCCCGGCGGCCCGGATATTGCCCCGACCCAGGTGCTGGCGGGCGGCGGGGCGGATGTGATCGTCGAATGGATGCCCGCAGCCCTTGCCGCGCGCGAAAAGGGCCTGCCGCTGGTCAACATCGCGCAGCCCTTCAAGGCGTCGGGCATGATGCTGACCTGCCTCAAGGAAAGCGGTATCACCGACCCTGCGACCGACTTCAAGGGCAAGACCCTGGGGGTCTGGTTTTCGGGCAACGAATATCCTTTCCTGTCCTGGATGAGCCAGCTTGGCCTTTTGACCGAGGGCGGGCCGGATGGCGTCACCGTCCTCAAGCAGGGCTTCAACGTCGATCCGCTGCTGCAAAAGCAGGCCGCCTGCATCAGTACCATGACCTATAACGAATACGGCCAGGTCCTCGACGCCGGCATCGCGCCCGAGGATCTGGTGACCTTCAAATACGAAGATCAGGGCGTCGCCACCCTGGAAGACGGCCTCTATGTCCTCGAAAGCACGCTGCAGGACGACGCCAAGGTGACCGACCTGGTCAAGTTCGTCCGCGCCAGCATGAAAGGCTGGAAATATGCCGAGGAAAACCCCGAGGAAGCCGCCCAGATCGTTCTGGACAATGACGAAACCGGCGCGCAGACCCTGGACCACCAGGTCCGCATGGTCATGGAAATCGGCAAGCTGACGGCAGGCAGCAATGGCACCCTGGATGAGGCTGACTATCAGCGCACCGTGGACACGCTGATGGCGGGCGGTTCAGATCCGGTGATCTCGAAAGCGCCGGAAGGGGCGTTCAACCACATCATCACGGACCGCGCCTTCGACTGACCTATCTTCTGTGTCGAAATATCCTCGGGGGGAATCCCGGAACGGGATGGGGGGCAGACAGCCCCCCTTCTTCATCGCCCCTTGCGGCATCGCGCCCCGCAGGCGATAGCACCGCGCATGAGCCCGCCGCCCGCCAGACACAGCACCCTCGACGATACGCAAGGCATCGCCTTCGGCAGCTTCATGGCTGCCGTCAGCGTAGTGCTGCTGACGCATCTGGGCTTTGTCACGGGTCAGACGGCAGGGCTGGCGATTCTCATCTCCTACGCGACCGGCTGGTCCTTCGGGCTGGTGTTCTTTGTCGTGAACCTGCCCTTCTACTGGTTGGGGTGGAAACGCTTCGGGCGGACCTTTGTCGCCAAAAGCTTCATGGCCGTAGCCATCGTGTCGGCACTTGCGATGATCCTGCCCGCCCAT
>JAPSIP010000271.1 GCA_031178645.1 Paracoccus sp. (in: a-proteobacteria)
TACAGATCAATCCCCTTCAAAGGCTGTCAGCGCATGAACCTCATGCCCCAGGCCTTCCAGCAGCTTGCGCCCGCCCAGATCCGGCAGGTCGATCACGAAGGCGCAGCCGACGACCTGCGCACCCAGCCTTTCGCACAGCGAAATGCCAGCCGCAGCCGTGCCGCCGGTGGCCAGAAGGTCGTCCACGATCAGCACGCGTTCGCCCGGCTTCAGGGCGTCGTCATGGACCTCGACCACGGCCTCGCCGTATTCCAGCTGATAGGCCTGAGAGATCACCGCGCCGGGCAGCTTGCCCTTTTTCCGGATGGGCACGAAGCCTGTGGACAGTTGATGCGCCACCGCGCCGCCCAGGATGAAGCCGCGCGCCTCAAGCCCCACGACCTTGTCAATCCGCGCGCCGGCATAAGGGGCCAGCAACTGATCGATCGCGATGCGAAAGCCGCGCGCATCCGCGAACAGGGTCGTCACATCCCGGAACATGATCCCTTCATGAGGGAAATCGACAATAGTGCGGATATAGTCCTTGACGTTCAGGCTCATGCAGGGCGTTCCATTTCGAACAGGTCTTGGACGGCGGCATAATCGCGATAACCCAGCCGTGCAATCCAGCCGCCCGCCGGACGCGGATCGAAGCGGCCGTTCACCACGCAATCGTCGCGGATATGCACGCCCGTGACCACGCCGAAGACCACGAAGTTCGCCTCTCCGGCCAGCGGCACGACGCGGGTCATGCGGCATTCCAGGGCAGCGGCCGCGCCAGCCACGCGCGGGCAGGCGATGGTGTCGCATTCGGCGGCCTCGATACCCGCCGCCTCGAACTCATTGACGCCGGCGGGCAGGGGCGCCGACGACGCGTTCACCTGGTCGCGCAGGTCGCCAGTGGCGATGTTGACGCAGAAGACGCCCGATTCGATGACCTGGGCCACGCTGTCCTTGGTGCCGTTCCGGTCGGGCTTGGCACTGGTCGATGCGAACATCACCTGCGGCGGGACATAGGCCACCGCGTTGAAGAAGGAATAGGGTGCCAGGTTGTCGCCTGCGGACCCGCGCGTGGAAATCCAGCCGATCGGGCGCGGCGCGATGATGGCATTGAAGGGATTGTGGGGCAGCCCGTGGCCGTTTTCGGGGCGGTAGAACATCGCGGGCCTCCTGTGATTTGCGCGCGCACAACCTGCCATCAGCAGGACTTGGCCGCAATGCCCCGGCATGTTTCATCGCCTCCATGCCCATGCTAAGGGGCGCCAGGACCCGACAGGAGGCGCGATGTACGAGATCTGCCCCGAAACCGCCGCCGACGAACCCGAGGTCGAGGCGCTTTACGACCTGTGCTTCGCGCCGGGCCGGACCGCGCTGTCGTCCTATCGGCTGCGGGACGGCGTTCCAAAGGTTGCCGACCTGTGCCTGGTGCTGCGCACGGACGGCATCCTTTTGGCCGCGATCCGCTTCTGGCCGGTGCGCGTGGCGCAGAAGCCCGTGCTGCTGCTGGGTCCGGTGGCCGTCCATCCGACCGCGCAGGGCGAGGGTTTGGGCGGCCTTCTGATGCGCGACAGCCTGGCGCGCGCGCGCAAGCTGGGCTGGGCTCGGGTGCTGCTGGTGGGCGATGCGCCCTATTACAGCCGCTTCGGCTTTGCCAAGCTGGACGACGTGGTGATGCCGCCGCCCACGAACCCGGACCGGGTGCTGGGGCTGGAACTCTCTCGGGGCGCCTGGGTTGGAGTGGCGGGGCAGGTGACGCGCGAAACCTCGCCGGGGGTGGTCGAGGCCCTGGCGCATCGGGCGCGCGGGCTTGACGCCGCCTTGGCCTGTGTCACCGTGGAATCCCCAGACCTGGCCGTTTCGCAAGAGGATGACAATGGCGACCAATCCGCAGCTGGTGCTTCCGCCGATCAATGACCCGTCCGTCCATGTCCAGATCGACCGCCTTGCGCGGCGCTATCTGGATGCCGGCGGGCTGGGGATGGAGTTGATGTCGGTTGTCGGAAACAGCGCCGAAGGGTTGATCGAGAAGCTTCCCAGCTTCGTGCGCAGCCGGATGGACCGGATCACGCGCACGGCGCTGAACCGCGCCTTTGCCGCCGCCACCAGCTCGCGGCGGATGGTGCGGGACAGGGGCGACTGGTTCAACCGCATGGCCTCGACCGTCAGCGGGGCTGCGGGGGGCGTCGGCGGCTTTGCGGGCGCGATGATCGAGCTGCCCTTCACCATCACCCTGCTGTTGCGCGCCATGCTGGACATCGCCGTCGAACACGGGCTGGATCCCGACAGCGAGGAGGTGCGCATGGAATGCCTGCGCATCTTTGCCGCCGCCGGTCCGATGACCGAGGATGATTCCACCGACCTGGGCCTGCTGGCCGCGCGCATGTCGGTGACGGGCCAGACCGTGCAGGGGCTGATCAGCAAGGTCGCGCCGCGGCTGTCGGTGTCGATGGGCCAGAAGCTGGCCGCCCAGGCTGCGCCGCTTTTCGGCGCGGTGGTGGGGGCGTCGATCAACTATACCTTCACGCGCTACTACCAGGAACTGGCCCGCGTCCATTTCGGCATCATGCGGCTTTCGCAGGAAACCGGCATTCCCAAGGAAGCCCTGGTCGAGGCTTTGCGCCTGTCCATCGAACGCCTGGACCACCGCAAACGCCCGCGCTGACAGTCACCTTGGCTCAAATATCCCACGGGGGTCCGGGGGTGTGAAACCCCCGGCCTTTTCAGTCTTCCTCGCCCGCAAGGGCAAGGTCGGCTATGGGCGCATCCAGGTCGTCCGCTCCCAGCGGCGCCGACGGCCGCGCCAGCCGGGCCTTGGTCACCCACAGCAGCCGTTCCTGCGCCCGCGTGATCGCGACATAGGCCAGCCGCTTCCATAGGGGGATCCCGGCCTCGGTCCGGTTGGACCAGGCGGCGGCGCTGATGTCGGGGCGCACGGGCCGTCGCG
>JAPSIP010000272.1 GCA_031178645.1 Paracoccus sp. (in: a-proteobacteria)
GTTCTGGGGTTCGGACAGCCGGCTGAAGGACGTGAACGACGCCTTTCTCGCCATGAGCGGCTTTGAACGCGAGGATGTGCTGGGCAAGTCCTGGCACGAACTGACCCCGCCCGATTTCCACGACGCATCCGCCCGCTTCGTCCAGGAAGTCGAAACCACGGGCGAGGGCAAACCGTCCGAGAAGCAGTATCTCCGCCGCGACGGGACGCGGTGGTGGGGGCTGTTCACCGCCCGCAGGGTGGGCGACGGCTCTGTCGAAATCGTGCTGGACATCACCCGCCGGCATGAAGCCCAGGCCGCGCTTCGCGAACGGGACGACCTGTTCCGCCAGTTCGGCCAGGCGTCGCAGGACGTTCTGTGGATCCGCGATGCCGAAACGCTGCGATGGACCTATCTGACCCCCGCCTTCGAGACGATCTACGGCATCGACCGGCGCCGCGCCCTGGCCGGCAACAACTATCGCAACTGGCTGGACCTGGTGGTCCCCGGCGACCGCAGGATCGCGAATGACCGGATCCGGAAGGTGCGGGCGGGGGAGCATGTCATCTTCGAATACCGGATCCGCCGGCCCTCGGACGGGCAGATCCGCTGGCTGCGCAACACCGACTTTCCCATCACCGATGCCGCCGGCAAGGTGTTCATGATCGGCGGCGTCGGCCATGACATCACTGAGGCGAAGCTGGCCGAGCAGCGGTTGGAGCAAAGCGAGGAACGCCTGCGCAGCGCCGTGGAGGTCGGCAGGCTGGGCCTGTGGGACTGGAACGTCCAGACGAACCATATCCACTGGTCGGACGAGCATTTCCGCATGGAAGGCTACCGCGTCGGAGAGGTCGAGCCAAGCTACGAGGCATGGGCGGCGCGGCTTCATCCGACGACCGGGAAGCCACCGAACAGGCCCTGTGCCACGCGATGGACGCCCATCAGGAATACGGGCGCGAATTCAGGGTGATGCATCCCGATGGATCCGTGCGTTGGCTGCAAGGCCGCGGCCGCTTCCAATACGACGACGCCGGCAGGCCGGTGCGGATGATCGGCGCGATGATCGACACGACCGAGCGGCGCGAATGGGAGGACCGGCAGACGCTGCTGGTGGCCGAGCTTCAGCACCGCACGCGCAACCTGATGAGCGTGGTCCGCGCCCTGGCCGAACGGACCGGCAGCACAAGCGTCAGCCTTGCCGATTTCCAGGATCGCTTCGGCGACCGCATGGACGCCCTGGCCCGCGTGCAGGGCCTTCTGTCGCGCCTGAACAACCACGACCGCGTGACATTCGACGAACTGATCCGGTCCGAACTGTCGGCCATGCCCGCGACTGCAAACCGCGTGACGCTGGAGGGACCGACAGGGGTAAGGCTGCGATCCTCGACCGTGCAGACGCTTGCCCTGGTGCTGCATGAACTGGCGACCAATGCCGTCAAATACGGCGCCCTTGGACAGCCCGCCGCCCGCTTGGACATCACCTGGAGGCTGGAGCCGCTGGAAGCGCAGAGCAAGCCGTGGCTGCATGTCCTGTGGCGGGAAAGGGGCGTGGCGATGCCAGCCGAAGACCAGATAGGCAACGGCCAGGGGCGCGAGTTGATCGAGCAGGCGCTGCCCTATCAGATGAAGGCCCGCGTCAGGTTCGACCTCGGACCCGACGGCGTCCGATGTACGATCTCGTTCCCGGTTTCCGGAACTTCGGGCGGGGCCGTGCGGGCCTGATCCCCACCGCACGGCAGGGCGACAGGTCCGGGAACATCCAGTCCCACGGCCGGTTGACTCCCAGAAGCAAAGGACCGCGATCATGCCGGACAAGCAGACGGACCAGGACAGCGACGGACCCGGCTTTCCAAGCCTCTTGTTCGAACCCAATGTCTGGATCAACGGTCCGATCGACCAGTCGGCCCTGAGCTTCTTTCTTGAAAAGCTGGCGCATGTTCGGCGCAACGGACTGCCCCTGCTGATGGAGTTGAACACCCAGGGCGGCGACGCCGATATCGGGCGCCGCATCGCAAGCGAAATCCGCTATTTCCTGGCCGAACCGGGCCGAACCGGCCGGATCATCGGCAAATCCTATGTTTATTCGGCCGGGGTCACGATCCTGGCGGCCTTCCCCAAGACGCTGCGCTATCTGACCGATGACGCGGTGCTTCTGATCCACGAACGCCACCTGACCCAGACCCTGGAGCTGAAAGGCCCGATCCAGGCCTGCCTGCAGATCGTGCGGGAACAGCTTTCGCTTCTGGAAACCTCCAAGGCGCTCGAGATGGAGGGCTTTCGCGAGTTCGTCGAGGGCAGCGACATTTCCGTCGAGGACCTGCTGGAACACGCAAGGAACAACTGCTACCTCCGCGCGCCCCAGATCGAGAAGCACGGCTTGGTCAACCGGGTCATCCGCGCGGGCGACCTTGGCGGGCAGCCCGCCACCTGATCCGGCCGGGCCTGACGAGGCGGGCCGTGGCAGGCGCTGCGTCTAGCTGCGCCCGGCCCGCGCCTGACCATAGATCCCGTCGATCAAGCGGGCCAGATCGACCAGCCGTTCGGCCTGCGGGTCGAAGCGCGGATCGACCGCCAATTGCCGCGCCCAAGCTTGCGCCATCCGGCCGCCCCAGTCGTCCGGCGGGCCAACCAGTTCGTGCGTGGCGGTGCCGTCGTGGCGGTGCGCGGCGAAGTCGTAGAAGCCGCCGCCCGGATTGGTCAGCGACGCGCCGCCCCCGGTGCCGTGGACATGCATCTCGATCTTCGCCTCGGTCCCCGCGTGCAGCCGCCAGGAACAGGCGATGTTGATGGCAATGCCGCCGTCGGTGGTCAGGCTGGCCCAGGCATAATCCTCGACCTGATCTTCGGGCACGGTCGGGTTCCCCTCGCGATAGATGCGGCCCGCGATTTGGTCGATGCGGGGGAAATCGAGGCACCACAGCGCGCTGTCGATCAGGTGGACG
>JAPSIP010000273.1:0-1394 GCA_031178645.1 Paracoccus sp. (in: a-proteobacteria)
CTTGACGGCGTCGTCTTCCAGCAGCTTGTCGGCTTCTTCCGCGATCAGCAGGTCATAGCTTTCGGATACGGTCATCTTGCGCCGCACCCGCCGCCCGCCAAAGGCCTTCATCAGCCCCGACAAATCCATCATGCCCCCCAGGGGCTGCCCCGGCTGGCCCGGAATTTCCATCGCGCCCAGCGGGTTCGAGGTATCCTGGACCTCAAGCTCGATCACGGTGTCGTCCAGCTCGCCCCGCTTCAGCTTGTCGCGGAACATCTGGCGGGTGCCGTCGCGGGCGTCCTTGCCGGCAAGCGCCTCGATCACGCGATCCTCGGCGGACTTGTGGGCACGGGCCTTGACCGCCTCGCGCATCCGTTCGCGGGTGTCGATCATGGCCGCGTCGGTCAGGTCGCGGATGATCTGTTCCACGTCGCGGCCGACGTAACCCACCTCGGTGAACTTGGTCGCCTCGACCTTGATGAAGGGGGCATTGGCCAGCTTGGCTAGGCGGCGGCTGATCTCGGTCTTGCCGACGCCGGTCGGCCCGATCATCAGGATGTTCTTCGGGTAAACCTCGTCGCGCAGGTCGTCGCCCAATTGCTTGCGGCGCCAGCGGTTGCGCAGGGCCACCGCGACGGCGCGCTTGGCGTCCTTCTGGCCGATGATGAAGCGATCCAGCTCGGATACGATTTCGCGCGGTGTCAGGTCGGTCATGGGTCTGCCTTCTTTCAGTTCCTGCCCAGATAGACAGTCGGCCGCCCCTTTTGAAGGGTCGCCGGTGGAGGCCGGTCAGGACGGGCGGGCGTCATGGCGCATCAGCAGGCTGTCGCCGGTGCGGCCCAGAAGTTCGGGGATCACCCGGAAGCCTGCCTTTTCATAGGCGCGAATGGCGCGGGCATTGGCGGGATCGGGGTCGATGATGATGGTCCGGTGGCCTTCCGCCCGCAGCATCGCTACGAAGGCCGACAGCACGCGCGACCCGATCCCCTGCGACAGCAGGCCGGCCGGTCCGATGGACAGATCCACCCCCACCGCATCGTCGGGCAAGTCCATCAGCCAGGGGGCCTCGGTCAGCCATGGCTCGACCCGGGCATCGGCGATGCGCCAGACCTGGATATAGCCGGCGGGCTGTCCGTCCAGCAGGAACAGGAAGGGCCGCGTGCTGTCGCGGCCCTCGATCATGTCGCGGATATAGCCAAGCTCGACCGCCGGCTGGTCGGACCACCATTCGCGCCAATGCGGGCTGGCCAGCCCTTCCGCCAGCAAGGGCAGGTCGGCCGCCGTCACGGGCGCGAAAGAGATCTCAGCTGTCAACGACCTCGACCGTCAGGTTGCCATTGGTATAGACGCAGATGTCGGCCGCGATTGCCATGGCCCTGCGAGCCACCCCTTCCGCGTCCAATTCGGTGTCC
>JAPSIP010000273.1:1404-2912 GCA_031178645.1 Paracoccus sp. (in: a-proteobacteria)
GCCAGGGCGAAGTTGCCGCCCGATCCGATGGCGGCCACGTCATGTTCGGGTTCCAGCACGTCGCCCGCGCCGGTGACGACGTAAAGCTCGCGCCCGTCGGTCACGATCAGCATGGCTTCCAGATTGCGCAGGTACTTGTCCATGCGCCAGTCCTTGGCCAGATCCACGCAAGCGCGCTGCAACTGGCCGGGGGCGGACTCCAGCTTCTTTTCCAGCCGCTCCAGCAGGGTAAAGGCATCTGCTGTCGATCCGGCAAAGCCCACCACCACGTCGCGCCCGCCGGGCGTCAGGCGGCGGACCTTGCGGGCAGTGCCCTTCATCACGGTCTGGCCGACGCTGACCTGCCCGTCGCCAGCGACCACGACCTTGCCGCCGCGCCGCACCGCCAGGATCGTGGTGCCGTGCCAGCCGGGAAATCTGTCATCCGCCATAGATAGCTCCGTCGTCTTTCTTCAATGAAAAAGGGGCGGCCGGCCTGCAGCCGCCGCCCCATGATGCACAAGGTCCGTTCAGATCGATTCGTCGATCCAGTTCTTCAGCGCGGCCTTGGGGGCGGCGCCCATGCGGTTCGACACGACCTCTCCGCCCTTGAACATGAACAGCGCGGGGATCCCGCGGACGCCCAGGGCGGCTGCCTGTTCAGGGTTTTCGTCCACGTTGATCTTCACGATCTTCACGCGGCCCGCATATTCATCGGAGAGTTCCTCCAGAGCCGGGCCGATCTGCTTGCAGGGGCCGCACCATTCCGCCCAGAAATCCACGATGACCGGAGTGTCGGCCTGGCGGACTTCGGTGTCGAACTGGTTGTCGTTGACGTGAACGGTGGCCATTGTTCTGCTCCTTCATGGGGATGCCGGCGGAATGCGGCAGGGCTTGCCCTTACAGCTATGAAGCCATCGCCCGACGGTCAAGGGCAGCCATGGCATCGTCCAGGACCGCGTCCGGGATGGGCATCAGGCTGCGCGCCGCCGTCCACAGCACCGCGATGCGCACGGGGCGGCCCGGCCAGATCAGCCGCAGCGCGGCGCGATAGGCGGCCATCTGGCGCAGGATCCCCTCGGGCGTGTCCTCGGGACGGTCGGGCACGACGGTGTTCGACTTGTAGTCCACGGCCAGGATCTCGGCGTCGCTGACGATCAGCCGGTCCACCGCGCCGTGGATCATGCCCAGGCCCGGCAGGGGGGCGGTCAGCCCGACCTCGGCCAGGATCTGCGCGCCGGGGGCGGGGGTCATGACCTCGGCCAGTTCCGGTGCGGTGATGACCGCCGCAGCCTCGGCCAGAAGGTCGGCCAGTTCGGCGGCATCGGGCAATCCGCCCTCGGCCCCGGCCAACAGGGCGCGGGCACGGGTGGGCCAGTCGGCGGGCGGAACATGAGGCAGGCGCTCCAGCAGCAGGTGCAGCCGGGTGCCGCGCAGCATGGCGGCGTCGGGATCGCCGTCGCCGTCGCCGCCCGCGATCACCTTGGTCCCGCCCAGGGCGGTCGCGGCGGTGGCGCGGTTCTGCGGCG
>JAPSIP010000274.1 GCA_031178645.1 Paracoccus sp. (in: a-proteobacteria)
GGCCGTGCGGCCAATATCCGCCCCCGCGGTTACGGCGAAAACTTCGCAACAGACCGCCGCGCGCCCTGGACCCACTGACAAGTGTGTTGTTCGGGGCATAGTTGCTGCCGGCTAGGGGTATGTTTGTTCAGTTCGGGGCAAAGGTTTCGTAAGCCATTGATTCTTCGCTGACCGCCTCCGGGCGGTCATCTGCTTTTCAGGACATGCTATGACCATCGCCCATCTCGTCACCCATTCCGGCGGCTTTCACGCCGACGAGCTTTTCTCGTCGGTCATCCTGACGCGGCTTTTTCCGCAAGCGCGGATCCTGCGGACGCGTGATGCGGCTTGGACCACACCGGCGCCGGACCGGGTGATCTATGACGTTGGCGGCGACCACGATCCGGAGCGGCTGATCTTCGACCACCACCGGAAGAGCGCGCCGCTGCGCGACGACGGCCAGCCCTACAGCTCTTTCGGCCTGATCTGGCGGCACTTCGGCCAAGACTATCTGCGGGCCTTCGGTGTTCCCGATCTGGACCTCGACATGATCCATGCAGCGTTCGACGCCAATTTCGTGCTGCCCATCGACTTGGTAGACAATGGTGCCCTGTCGCCAAGCGGGCTGCTCGCGGACCTGTCCCTGCCGCTCGTGGTGGAAAGCCTCAAGCCTGTCTTCGACGACCGCAGCCCGGGTGCCGATGATCGGGCCTTCGACCACGCGTTGACCATCGCTCGAGCCTTCGTCGAGGCGGCGGTTGCACGCAAGGCCGCCAAGCTGCGGGCCGAGGCTGTCGTCATGGAGACCATCGCCGCCGCCGGAGAAAGCCGGGTCCTCGAACTCCCAATGGGCATGCCCTTCCGCTCTGCCATCGAGAGGGCGGGCGCCGATCACCTGCTGTTCGTGGTCCACCCCCGAGAAACAGACTGGACTCTGACCGGCATCCGCCGCGAGCCCGAGGGTTTCGCCCTTCGCGCCGACCTGCCGGAGGCCTGGGCGGGACTGACCGACGCCGCGTTTGAAGCCGCCTCGGGCGTGCCCGGCGCGCGCTTCTGCCACAACGCTCGTTTCATCGCTGTGGCGGCGGATCGTGATGCCGCTCTGCAGCTTGCTGCAATAGCAGTGCAACATGCGGCGCACTGCGAGGAACAGCTTGAGAGCCTGCACTTGTCCCAAGTGGCAGCTTCTCCTCAGTAACGTCGCATTGCCCCGCCACCAGACATAGACATCCGCAATGGATGAGCTCGCTTTGGATGTCCGCTTTGAAGAGCGTTGCCGCGCGGCATCCGAGACACCGACCGTCGGTTGTGGGCCGACTTTATGGGTCAGAACTCGCGGCTGCAGTTTGTTGATAATGTGCTTTCTTGCCAATCACGACAAAGCTTCAGATAATCCCGGGCATCCTTGCTGAGCCGCGCAATGCCGAGCAGACGGGCAAGCTCTAGATCCGGATCTTCAGCTTTAAATATCTTGGATTCATCCCCATCGATGACGCTCGCGATCTCGGATCTTGATATCTCCCGGAGTGACCGGTCGCCCATACCCCTGTAGGGAACGCGGTTCCCTATGCTGCCCTTCTCCCAGAGGAACCTGACATTCCCCTCGACTGTCATATCAAAGGCGTCATGCAAGGCTGACAGACGTGCCTGGATGCGGCCACCGGTTCGTTGCCAGCCGTGAAGCTGGGAAATCCGGCGGGCAAGAAAGCTGTCGGGGATCGGACCCTCTGCGGCGACGATCTGCTGCATCAGGCTGCGGAGGTCGGCCGTGTAGTCATCATCGAAGAAGCGATCGGCACTTGGTTGGATGCCTTGCAATGGCAAAGGCGCCGGCAACGCGCCCGCCGCGTTATCGGCGAAGAGAACCGCCCGTTCCTCAACAGCTTCGTCGCTCTCATCGGCGTCTGATTGCTGCGGATCGGGTGCAGGCATTTGTAGGAGCGAGGTTCCCTCCGCAAGGGGCGCATCCTCCTCGACAGGAACCTGCTGCGCGTCCTCTTCAGCCCGGCGCGCCCGGTCAGCTTCCAGAATGGCTTGGAGGCCGGCGTCGATGCGCGTGATCGTGGCATCAGGAGCCCGGAACCAGTCGGTCGACCAGATCCGCAGAATCTTCCAGCCCAAGCCTTCCAGAACAGCCTGACGGATCCGGTCTCGGTCGCGCGCCGTTGCCGAGGAATGGTAACGCGCTCCGTCGCACTCCACGCCGGCCAGCCAGACGCCCGCGTAATCGGGATGCCGCACGCCCAGGTCGATGCGGAAGCCCGACACGCCGATCTGCGTGCGGACGTCCCAGCCTTTTGCGGCCAAGGCATCGCGCACCTCTTCCTCGAAGGGAGAGTCTGCGAGTCCGATCGATCCGCTGTCCTGCGCGGCAAGGGCCACCGGTCCCCGGTTGGCGAAGTCAAGAAAAGCCTTGAGATCCGCAACTCCGCGGGCGCGTGTCCTTGTGGTGTCGATCTGATCGGCGGTAATCGAGGCAAAGACATGCAGTTCCGCCCGTGCCCTTGTGATGGCAACGTTCAGGCGCTTTTCGCCGCCGTCCTTGTTCATCGCGCCGAAGTTCATGGTGAATTTGCCAGCCTGGTCCGGCCCGAAAGTGATCGAGAACAGCATCACGTCGCGTTCATCGCCTTGTATGTTCTCCAGGTTCTTGACGATCACCGGCTCTTCCCGCTCGTCGGCGAAGAACCATTCTAGATCGGGGTTGGCCTTGCGCTCGGCATCAAGCAGGTCGAGGATCAGACCCTGCTGCTGTGCGTTGAAGGTGATCACGCCGAGGGTAGGGCGCTTTTTCTCAGGCAGCCTCAGCCATTCCGTCAGGCGCTTGCGAATGAAGGCAGTGATTGCACGCGCCTCCTCGGGATTGGTTGATCCTGTGCCGCGCCCATAGATGCCCTTGACCTTGTGCAGCCGCACAGCATTGCCAGAAGC
>JAPSIP010000275.1 GCA_031178645.1 Paracoccus sp. (in: a-proteobacteria)
GAGAGGCGTATTTCCACCCGGCGAAGATCAGCGCGGTGATCCCGGGAAAGAAGAACAGGATATACAGGATCAGGTCCAGGGCACCCTGCACGCGCACGGGCCACAGCCGATAGACGAAGTCCCCGCGCACATGGCCGCCGCGCGACAAAGTATAGGCGCCGCCCACCATGAACAGCGTGCCGTACATCATGTAGGACAGTTCATAGGCCCAGGGTGTCGGGCTGTTGAACAGATATCGGACGATGACCTCGTAGCTCATGCCTATGGTCATCAGCATGACAAGCCAGCCGAAGGATTTGCCGAACCAGCCGGACAGGCGGTCGGCAAAGTCAATATAGCGCAGCATCTGGACTGTTCCCGTTCAGGGGCGGGGCAATGGCTGCCACGCCGGATGTGTCAGAGGCTGATCTTGTTCGGGAAGTAGTGCTGGTAGGCGCGGGTATAGTCGGGCGCGTTCATCAATTCGTAATAGGTCACGCGTTCGACCCATTCGCGCTGGCTGTCCAGGATCCGCTTCATCAGGTCGTCCGATTCCAGCTGCGGGATCAACTGGTCCCAGGCGTCGATCTGCGCCTGCTGGACATCGGCAGGGGTCCGGTGAACCACCACGCCGTTTTCGGCCGTCAGCTTCTGCAGGTCCGAGGAATAGTTGTCCAAGGCGAAGGCGGTATTCGCGGTCGAGACGGCCTCGACCCCATGGCGCAGGATCGCCTGGAGATCGGGTTCCAGATCCTCGAGGAAGTCGCGGTTGAACAGGAATTCGAAGGTTTCCTGGGCCTGGTGATAGGACGCGAGGTAATAGTTCTTGGCCACGTCCTGCGCGCCGAAGCGCATGTCCGAGGACGGGTTGTTGAACTCGAAGGCGTCGATCACGCCGCGTTCCATCGCCGGGACGATCTCGCCGCCGGGCAACTGCGCCACGGACATCCCCATCGACTGCATGACATCCGCGGCAAGGCCGACCGTGCGGTATTTCATGCCCTGGATGTCGGATAGGGCCGTAACCTCGTTCTTGAACCAGCCGAAGGGCTGCGCGGGCATCGGGAAGGCCATCAGCCCGACCACGTTCATGCCCATCACATCCTGCAGAAGCTCGCGGAAGAACTCTTCTCCGCCGCCGGCGTAGAACCAGGACAGCATCGTGGTGGGCGACCCGCCGAACACGGGGCCCGTGCCGAACAGCGATGCCGCCTTGTTCTTGCCGTACCAATAGGCGGACACCGAATGGCTGGCATCCAGCACGCCATCGTTCACGGCGTCGATCACCTGGAAAGCCCCGACCACGGCGCCTGCGGGCAGCAGGTCGATCTTCAGCCGGCCGCCGGACATCGCCTCGACACGCTCGACATAATGCTGGGCCATCGTCTGCCAGATGTCGGACGCGGGCCAAGACGTCTGCATCTTCATGACAAGTGGCGATTGGGCAAGCACCGCCGGCGCCGCAAGCAGCGAGCCTGTCGCGGCTGCGCTTCCTCCGATGACGCCCGTTTTCAGGAATGAACGGCGGTTGACCTTCGCCCGGCTTTCCTTGGCTGGCATTCTATCCTCCCTGTTTTGTTTTGTTCCCCGCGATCAGTCTAACTGCATTCAGAGACCTGACGACAATCATTTTTCTGTCTGCATCTTTAGTATTAACCCGTGCGACGGCTGTGCAATCTGTTGTCAAAAGCCGGGTGTGCGAGATTAGGAAAAGCGGGCATGACTGGGTCTTCAGGGGCTAGGTGACGCAGTAGGCGCCCTGCCACGATCGCGTGGTCCGACGGCACAAAGCCCAGGTTGATGATGGCGCCGCCCCCGCGCTTGCAACGCGCTAGCGACCTGATCCGGCGCCTCCTTCTTGCCGCAGGGCACCAGCACGACCGCAGCGCCCCGCCTGATGGCTTCCTGTGCCGTAGCCAGGCCGATGCCGCTTGTTGCGCCGGCAATGACAAGGATTCGCGGGGCCAGCGGCTTGACTATGCCGGCGCTTGGCTCAAGAAACCCGGGTTCCCACTGCCCGAGGCCGACCTTGCTCAGACTTGCCCTGCCGCTCGCCGCTCTTGTTCTCTCTATCGCCGCCGCCACGCCATCGGCCGCAGACCCGGTTGTAAAGGGTGCAGAGCATTGCGTCGTAAACGTCCGCGCTGACGACCGGCTGAACCTCAGGGCTGAACCGGTGGCGGGTGCCGCAATTCGCGAGCGTCTTCCCTATGGCTCTTGTGGGGTTATGGTGACCGCTGCTTGCAAGGGCTCGTGGTGTCCGGTCGAGGACGGACACCATGCCGGCTGGGTGCATCGGCATTATATCGCGGCACTACCCGATATCGAGTTCTGCTTCACTGCGGCGGCGAACCGCGATGGGCGGATCCTGCGCGCCTGGCCGTCACCAGAATCGCGCGTTCTGACCGGCTTGCCGGACAAGCAATGCGGGATCCGGCCGCTTCCTTACGAGGTAAAGGGCTGGCAGAAGGTCCGCGTGGAGGGATGGGAGGGTTGGCTGCCCCGGACGGCGCTGGCCCATACGGGGGACTGACAACCGTCGCCGATCCTGATCCCTGGCTGCGCCCTGGTGATGGCATCATAAGCGGTGCTTCCCGCAGGGTTCTGGAACCGGACCCACCTGCCGAACGCTGAAACAGCAACACCACGGCAGGAGCGGCGGGCAATGACGGTCAAGGTTTTCGGAGAAGCCGATGCGGCAACGCTGGCGCAGGCCGAGCGTTGCGCCGTCGAGGCAGAGGCGATGCTGCTGATGGCCGACAACCACAAGGGCTATGGGATGCCTGTCGGCGGCGTCGCGGTCTACAAGGACAAGGTTCCCCCCGCCGGCGTGGGCTTCGACATCGCCTGCGGGAACAAGGCTGTCCTGACGAACCTCCGTTTCGCGGACATCGAACATCACCTGTCGAACCTCGC
>JAPSIP010000276.1 GCA_031178645.1 Paracoccus sp. (in: a-proteobacteria)
GGACGGTGATCTTGATGCGGGCCTTGTACTTGTTGTCGCGCCGCCCCGACAGGTTATAGGTCGAGATGATCGCCTCGATATAGGCCAGCAGGTCGCCTT
This sequence comes from Paracoccus sp. (in: a-proteobacteria), assembly GCA_031178645.1. GTDB lineage: Bacteria > Pseudomonadota > Alphaproteobacteria > Rhodobacterales > Rhodobacteraceae > Paracoccus. The sequence goes on from JAPSIP010000276.1 coordinate 100, forward strand.
CGGGCAGGAAGTCGCGGATCACCTTGCCCAGCATGGGCGTGCGGCCCAAGCCACCGCCGACCCAGACCTCAAACCCGATCTGGCCGTCCTTCTGGATCAGGCGCAAGCCGATGTCATGGGCGGCGACAAGGGCGCGGTCGCGCGCTGCGCCGGTGATCGCGATCTTGAACTTGCGCGGCAGGAACTGGAATTCGGCATGGTCAGTCGACCAGCTGCGCAGCAGTTCCGCATAGGGGCGCGGATCCATGTATTCGTCGGCGGCAGCACCCGCAAAGGCGTCGGTCGTCACGTTGCGGATCGTGTTGCCCGACGTCTGGATCGCGTGCATCCCGACGGATGCCAGCTTGTCCAGCATGTCGGGGATTTCAACCAGCTTGGGCCAGTTGAACTGGATGTTCTGGCGGGTGGTCCAATGGCCGTAGCCCTTGTCATGGGTCTCGGCCAGATGGGCCAGCATCCGCATCTGGTCGGGGCTGATCGTGCCATAGGGAATGGCGATCCGCAGCATATAGGCGTGCAGCTGCAGATAAACGCCGTTCATCAGGCGCAGGGGCCGGAACTCCTCCTCGGTCAGGCTGCCGTCCAGACGACGTTCGACCTGGGCGCGGAACTGGGCCGCGCGGTGGCGCACGTAATCGGTATCAACGGGACGGACGTCAAACATTGCTGGCCTCGGACTGGTTGGCTTGCTTCAGGGTCTGGATGCCGTGGAAATAGTTGGACGGCCCGCGCTGCCGGAAGGCCTCGCGGAAGTGGGTGGGCTCGGGGCCGTTGGGGCCGCGCCGCGCCTCGACCAGGTAGGGGCCGACGACGATGTTGGACTGGCCCACCGCCTTCAACAGCGCAAGATCGGCGATGGCCTCGTCCTCGAACAGGGTCGCCTGCGCGGGATCGGCGGTCCAGCCATCCTCGCACATCCACAGGTTATGGCCTTCGCGCAGGTCGTTTGCGGTGATGACGCCGGGCTTGGCGGCCGTCGGGACGAAGGCTTTGCTCATGGTCTGACCCTTTCGGAGTGGTCCTTACAATATAGAATTTTGTTCTGGATCTTTGCGATAGGGTCAGGAAAATAAGGACATTCAGCCACGTTGGACGATCATGACGGAACAGCTTCCACAGAATACTGGCCACACCAAAACAAATTTCCGGCTGGACGAGGTGGATCGCAAAATCCTGTCCCTGCTGCAAGAGGATGCAAGCCTTTCGCTGGACCAGATCGCCGACCGGGTGGGCGCCTCCAAGACCCCTGTCTGGAACCGCATCCGCAAGCTGCGGGAAGCCGGCGTGATCCGCCGCCAGGTGGCGATCCTGGACCCCGAGGCCCTGGGCCTTGAGGCCTGCTTCTTCGTGCTGATCCGCACCAGCGAACATGACAAGGCTTGGGCGGCCAAGTTCCTGAAAGCCCTGCGCGAACGCCCCGAGGTGATCGAGGCGCACCGCCTGGCGGGCGACATCGACTATATCCTGAAGGTGCAGGTCAGGAACGCGCGCGCCTATGACCGCTTCTACCAGTCGCTGATCGCCGAGGTGAAGATCCACAACGTCACCGCCCTTCTGTCGATGGAGGAGATCAAGGCAACCAGTGCGCTTCCTATTCCGGACGTTGCGCGTTAAGGTTGTGCCGACCCTGGGGGCTGCATGTCCGAATACCTGATCTGGCACAATCCGAAATGCTCGACCTCGCGCTTTGTGCTGCAAGCCTTGCGGGAAGCCGGCGTGGATCTGGCCGTGCGCGACTATCAGCAGCAACCGCCCTCGGCCCAGGAACTGCGCGACGCCGTTGATCGGCTGGGCATCGCGCCCCGCGGCCTGCTGCGCCGCAAGAACACGCCCCATGACCACCTGGGCTTGAGCGATCCCGCCTTGTCCGATGAAGCCCTGATCGCCGCCATGCCGGACCATCCCGCCCTGATCGAACGGCCCGTGGTCTTCGGGCCGACAGGCGCGCGGCTGTGCAGGCCGAAGGAAACCGTCTTCGACATGCTGGCGGGCTGATGGCCGCGCCGAACCTGCTGATCGTGGCACAGGCCGGGCCGCTGGAATTCCAGGCGATCATCTTCGCCGCCAGCCTGCGCCATGCCGCGCCCGATTTCGCCGGGCGCCTGATCGTGGCCGAGCCGCAGCCGGACGGGGCCTGGGCCGGGCATGACACCCGGATCAGCGACGACACCCGCGCCCTGCTGGAATCCCTAGGGGCGGAAATTGCGCCCTTCACCGCCCGCCATTTCGGCGCGGCCTATCCTTACGGCAACAAGATCGAGGCGCTGTCGGTCCTGCCCCTGGACCAGCCCTTCGCCTTTTTCGACACGGACACGCTGATCCTGGGTCCGCTGGACCAAGTGCCCTTCGAGAGCGCCCCGCCTGCGGCGTCCATGCGGCGCGAGGGGACATGGCCCGAACCGCCGCTCTACGGCCCGGGCTATGGGGCGATCTGGAAGTCGCTTTACGACCGCTTCGGACTGGACTTCGCGTCCTCGCTGGACCTGTCCCAGCCCGACGAGCATTGGGAGCGTTACCTGTATTTCAACGCGGGCTGGTTCTTCGGACCCGACCCGGCGGTCTTGCGGCAACGCTTCCTCGACTGGGCCTTGTCGGTGCGGCGCGATCCGCCCGACGAACTGGCCTGCCAAAGCCTCGACCCCTGGCTGGACCAGGTGATCCTGCCGCTGGTGATCCACAGCCTTGGCGGCGGGCGCCCCGGCCCCGGTCTTGCGGGCCTTGATGGCGCCGTCACCTGCCATTACCGCAACCTGCCGCTGCTTTACGCCCGCGAATCCGACCGGGTGCTGGAG
>JAPSIP010000277.1 GCA_031178645.1 Paracoccus sp. (in: a-proteobacteria)
GGACTAGCTGTTCGGATCCTGATAGACGCCGGTTTCCTTCAGCGTGTCCATGACCTCGCGCGGCATGTAGGTTTCGTCATGCTTGGCCAGCAGGTCGCGGGCCTCGAACCGGCCGTCGCGGTAATAGCCCTTGGCGATGGTGCCCTGGCCTTCGGTGAACAGGTCAGGGCGCGGGTCGCGGCCGACATAGCTTACGGGGATTTCTGCCGCGCCGTCCGTGATGACGAAGTCGAACTCGACCCCGTGGCGGTTCACGATCGAGCCGTCCTTCACCAGTCCGCCAAGCTGGAAGTATTCGTCCGGATCGGGCGCCGCCTCGGTCACCTGCGTGGGCGAGCGATACAGGTTTATGCCGTCCCGGAAGCCGTATCCGATCAGCACGGCTGCGATCAGCAGCGCGACGGTCGCGGCGGCAATCACCTGGATGCGGCGGCGTTTCTTCAGGGATTTCATGCCAGCCATGATCTTGACCTCATGCTGCGTCGAAATGGATCGGGCGGCGCAGGAATTGCGTAGCCTTGCTGGACACCCGCACGGGATCGCCCGTCGTCAGGTTCTTGGATTCCGTGCCCGATCCCATGAATTCGGGTCTGCGCTGAAGATAGTCAGCCAGGCTTTCCGCCACCAGTCCCGCCTGGCTGAAAACCTTGACATCGGGTCCAAGCGCCTTCTGGAACGCGGCCTCGACCAGGGGATAATGGGTGCAGCCAAGGACGGCAGCCTCGGGGTAGGGCATCCGGCGCAGCAGTGCCTCGACATGGGAGGCCACCAAAGCCTCGGCCAGGATTTCGTCGCCCATCTCGATGGCATCGACGACGCCGCCGCAGGGCTGCGCCTCGACATCGACGCCCACGGCGCGGAAAGCCAGTTCACGCTGGAAGGCGCGGCTGGCCACCGTGGCGGGGGTGGCGAACAGGGCCACGTGCTTGACCGCGACCTCGCGGGGCGGGGAATTGTCGCCCCAGCGGCGTTCGGTCAGCGCCTCGATCATCGGGACGAAGACACCCAGAACGCGCTTGTCCGCGGGCAGCCAGGTTTCCTGCATCCGCTTCAGCGCGGCGGCGGAGGCGGTGTTGCAGGCCAGGATCACCAGGTCGCAGCCTTCCTGCCACAGCCGTTCCACGCCCGCGCAGGTCAGGCTGAAGATATCCTCGGCATCGCGGACGCCATAGGGGGTGTGCTTGTTGTCGCCCAGATAGATCAGCGGCAGGTCGGGCAGGCGGGCAGCGATGGCCTGATGGACCGTCAGCCCGCCCAGTCCCGAATCGAAAACGCCTACTGCCATTGTCCGTCACTCCTGCCTCTCGCGAGGCGCCTTTCTAGGGCGCATCGCGGTTTTTGGGAATGACTTAGATCAGGTGACCATCAAAAGGTCGTCATTCTGCGGCCTGCTGCAAGGGTGCCTGGCCGCTGCGGAATTGCGCCAGCAGTTCGCCGCGCCGCACCGCCGCCGCCGCCTCGGCCTGGGCCTTGACGGGGCCAAAGCCACGCACCGTCAGGGGCAGTTCCGCCAGTTCGATGGCGACGGGCATGGTGGCGTCGGTGACCTTGGCCAGGACTTCGCGCATGTCGGCCTCGTATTCGCAGATGGCAGCGCGTTCGCGGCGGCGTTCGGCGGCATAGCCGAAGGGATCGAAGGGCGTGCCGCGGAGGAACTTCATGCGGGCCAGCACCTTGAAGCTTGTCAGCATCCATTCGCCGTATTCGCGTTTCTTCGGACGGCCGTCGGCCCCTGCCTTGGACAGCATCGGCGGGGCCATGTGCAGGGTCAGCTTCGTGTCGCCGTCCCATTGCCGGGCAACCTGTTCGGCGGTGGACAGATGCAGCCGCGCGACCTCGTATTCGTCCTTGTAGGCCAGCAGCTTGTAATAGCCGCGCGCGACGCTTTCGCGCAGGGGTGCGGGGGCCGCGTCCACCAGCTTGCGGAACCGCCGGGCCAGGCGCTTGTTCTGGTATCCGACCAGCCGCGCCTCTCGGTATGCGACGGGATCGGGGGGCAGTTGCGTGACCTCGGTCGGTTTGCAGGTCTGTTCGGGGAAGGCCATGGCCCAGCGGCCGATCTGGAAGGCACGCTGGTTTTCCGCGACCTTGGCGCCGTTCAACTCGATCGCCTGCATGATCGCGTCCAGCGACAGGGGCAGCAACCCCTGCTGCCATGCCGCGCCCAGCACCAGCACGTTGGAATAGATCGAATCGCCCAGCAACCGCAGCGCCAGGTCATTGGCGTCGAAGAAGGCCACCCGGTCGCGCAACCGCGCCTGCAACGAGACCTTGAGCTGGTCCGAAGGCACCCGGAAGTCACGCAGGCGGGTAAAGTCGCCCGTGATGATCTCGTGGTCGTTGACCACCGCGCCGGTGCGGTTCGTGGTCATCAGCCCGATGGTTTTGGCACCTGCGGTCACGACCAGATCGCCGCCGATGATGCAGTCGGCCTCGCCCACGGCCACGCGGATGGCGCTGATGTCTTCGGGCGTGTTGGCCAGGCGCAGGTGGATATGGACCGCGCCGCCCTTCTGGGCCAGGCCCGCCATTTCCATCATGCCGGCGCCCTTGCCATCGATATGGGCAGCCTGGGCCAGCACCGCGCCGATGGTCACGACCCCGGTGCCGCCGACGCCGGTGATGACGACGTTATGGGTGCCGGTGATCGCGGGCAGGGCGGGGGCGGGCAGGTCGGGGATCTCGAATGCCTCGGCCTTCGGTTTCCGCAGCTTGCCGCCCTCGACGGTGACGAAGCTGGGGCAGAAGCCTTTCAGGCAGGAATAGTCCTTGTTGCACGACGACTGGTCGATCTGGCGCTTGCGGCCCAGTTCGGTGTCCAGCGGCACGATCGACACGCAGTTCGACTGGATGCCGCAATCGCCGCAGCCTTCGCAGACATCGGGGTTGA
>JAPSIP010000278.1 GCA_031178645.1 Paracoccus sp. (in: a-proteobacteria)
TATCTGGGCTAGAGGTTGAAGACCCGTTCCGGCTGCACCAGCCCGCCCTGATAGCGGCCGATGCAGACCGGACCCTTGGCATCGGCGACCCAGACCAGATCGCCCCATTCCGCCGACCCCGTCACCTGGCCGGGGTTGCCATTCCGGATGCGGATTGCGGCCTCGGGCGTGGCACGCAGCATGGGCAGGTCGGCCAGTGCGGTTTCCAGCGGCAGAAGCTGGCCGTCCAGCCAGTCCTGCGCGCTGCGGTCGATCTTGTCGAAGGAAACGCCCTCGCTGGCTTCGAACGGGCCGGACCAGGTGCGGCGCAGATGGGCGACATGGCCCAGGCAGCCTATGGCGCGGCCAAGGTCGCGTGCGATGGATCGGACATAGCCGCCCTTGCCGCAGATCATCTCCAACCGCGCGGTGTCCGTGTCGCAATCCAGCAGGGTCAGGCTTTGCACCCACAGGGGACGCGCGGCCAGATCCAACTCCTCGCCCTCGCGCGCCAGGTCATAGGCGCGTTCGCCATCGACCTTGACGGCGGAAAAGGCCGGGGGGACCTGCATGATATTGCCGGTAAACGCGGGCAGCGCGGCTTCGATCGCGGCGCGGTCGGGACGGGCTTCCGAGGTGCGGACGACTTCGCCCGAGGCGTCGTCGGTGGTCGTCTCGGCCCCCCAGTTGACCGTGAAGTCATAGCATTTCAGCGCGTCAGTGACAGTGGCAACGGTCTTCGTGGCCTCGCCCAGGGCCACCGCCAGGACGCCCGTCGCATCGGGGTCCAGCGTGCCGGCATGGCCTGCTTTTTTCGCATCCAGCGCCCAGCGGACCTTGGCCACCACCGCGGTCGAGCCGACGCCCGCGGGCTTGTCCACGATCAGCCAGCCATTGATGTCGCGGCCCTTCTTGCGTGCCATGCGGTCCCCCGTGAAAGCGAAGGCGGCGGCATAGCCAGCCACCGGCACAAGGTCAACCGGCGCTGTCCACCAGCCCGATGATCGGCCCCAGCGAACGACCGAAATCCGCCCGATTCACCCCCGGCGCGTAAAGCCGGCTGATCGAGCCGTCGAAATACAACGCATCGCGCACCCCCAACCCGTCGCGGAACAGCCGCCCGAATTCGTGAAACGTCACCGCCCGGTCGGAAATCGCGAACCAGGCGGTCTGCCCGTCGGGCGAGACGCCAACGCCGTTCCTGACATAGCGGCTGTCCGAATCGACCAGGAAGCGCGGGTGCAGGTCGCCGTCGATGACCAGCATCGGCCCGGACTGGGTCGCAAGGCGGCAATCGGGACGGGCTTCGGCATAGGCGCGGCTTTCGACCACCTGGAAAGGCTTTGCCCCGCCGGTGCAGAAGACACCGTTGGGCAACATCCCGAAATTGTCGCGGCTCGCCCCGGTGACGATGGGCTGCAATTCCACCCCGTCGATGACCAACAGCCCCACCGGCCGGTAGTCGGCATGATACATCCCCGCATTCATCGCAAAGGCCAGGCTTTCGCCCTGTCCCAGGGTCGCGCGGACATTCGCGAAGTTGCGCAGGGGCTGGCCGTCCGCCCCGTCCTGCCACAGCCGCAGCGCGGGTTCCTGGGCGGCGGACACTTCGCAGACGACATAGCCCTGGCCGTCATGGGTCATGCGGCCGCAGCCGTCCGCCGATGCCGGGATCGCCATCGCCAGCAGCATTCCGACGGCCACGCCCCAGGGGCGCAGGTCAATCCTCATCGGTGTCCTCGTCCGCGGCTTCCACGTCGCGGCGGACGCGTTCGTCGGCGAACAGGCGGCGGGTGTCGTCCATCCGGTCAAAGGTTTCGTCCAGGTGGAATTTCAGCTGCGGCGCGTATTTCAGCGTCATGGCCTTGGCGACCAGATGGCGCAGCTCGGGCGTATTGCGGCGCAGCGCGGCCAAGGCGTCCTCGGCCCCCTGCCCGCCCAGGGGCAGGACAAAGGCGGTCGCGACCTTCAGGTCGGTGGACATCCGAACCTCGCCCACGGTGATCGAATGGCGGTTCAGGTCCGGGTCATGCACGTCGGCGCGCGCCAGCACGTCGGACAGGGTGCGGCGGATCAGCTCGCCCACGCGAAGCTGCCGCTGCGAGGGGCCGGAGCCATGGGAATAACGGTTCTGTGCCATGCGTCCCGATGTAGGGGGTAGCGGGCCGCGCCGCAACGGGATATGAGGCGGGAAAACACCGACCGGAGGCCCCATGAGCGATTTGCAGAACTCTGACACGCCCGTCCTGCCGGGGATCGTCGTCACCGGCGCCTCGGGCCGGATGGGGCAGATGCTGATCCGGCTGCTGGCGGAACACCCCGAGGTGCGGCTGGCGGGCGCCCTGGAACGCACGGGTCATCCCTGGATCGGCCGCGACGTGGGCGAATGCATGGGCGGCGCGCCGGTTGGCGTGACGGTCAGCGACGATGCGGTGGCCGTGATCGCGCAGGCGCAGGCGGTGATCGACTTCACCGCCCCTGCCGCGACCGTGGCTTTCGCCGAACTGACCGCCCAGGCCCGCGCGGTCCATGTGATCGGCACCACCGGGCTGGAGCAGGCGCATCTGGATTACCTGAAGGCCGCGGCGCGCCACGCGCCGATCATCCGCACCGGCAACATGAGCCTAGGGGTGAACCTGCTGGTTGGCCTGACCCGCAAGGTCGCCGCCGCCCTGGGAACCGACTGGGACATCGAGGTGGTCGAGGCCCATCACCGCATGAAGGTCGATGCGCCATCCGGCACCGCCCTGATGCTGGGCGAGGCCGCCGCCGAAGGGCGAGGCAAGACGCTGGCCGAACTGCGCACCCCTGCGCGGGAAGGCATCACCGGCGCGCGCGAAACCGGCAGCATCGGCTTTGCGGCCATCCGGGGCGGCGACGTGGTGGGCGAACATGACGTGATCTTCGCGGG
>JAPSIP010000279.1 GCA_031178645.1 Paracoccus sp. (in: a-proteobacteria)
CGCATCCTGCCGATCAGCCCCACGGAAACCGAGGTGACGACCAAGTGGCTGGTCCACAAGGACGCGGTGGAAGGGGTTGATTACGACCTGCAGAAGCTGACCGAGGTTTGGCTGAACACAAATGACGAGGACCGGCAGGTCGTCGAGGAGAACCAGAAGGGCATCCTGTCCCCCGCCTATCAGCCCGGACCCTATTCACCGACGCAAGAAGCGGGCGTCATCCACCTGATCGACTGGTATTGCGGGCTGATGAGCCGCCGCTTGTCCCCCAACGCGGTCGCGGCGGAGTAAGACGCGCATGAAGAAGCCACGCCTGAACTGGGCCGCCGAGCCGTGGTCCGATGACGAGTTGCTGGAATGCACGATGGTGGTTCCCGAAACGCCGGACACGGCCACCTTCACCTTCCGGTCGCCGTCGGGGGCGTGGTTCGATTACCAGCCGGGGCAGTTCATCACCCTGGACCTGCCCGTCGATCCCGCAAGGGGCGCGGCGGGCAATGTCCAGCGGACCTATACGATCTCGTCCTCGCCCTCGCGGCCCCTGTCGATCTCGGTCACGGTGAAGGCGCAGCCCCTGTCGGTGGGCACGCGGTGGATGCTGCAGAACCTCAAGCCCGGGGTGCGGATCAAGGCCTTCGGGCCGTCGGGCATCTTCAGCTTTCACAAGCACCCGGCGCGGAAATACCTGTTCATCTCGGCCGGGTCGGGCATCACGCCGATGATGTCCATGACCACCTGGGCTTGGGATTCGGGCGAGGCGTCCGACATCGTCTTCGTCCATGCCGCGCGGCGTCCCTCCGACATCATCTTCCGCAACCGGCTTGAGCAGTTCGTGAACCGCACCACGAGCCTGCAACTGCATTTCACGGTCGAGGAACCGGACACCTTCGGCGCCTGGTATGGCTATCGTGGCAGGCTAAGCCAGATCATGCTGGGCCTGATGGCCCCGGATTATTTGGAACGAGAGGTCTTCTGCTGCGGCCCTGAACCCTTCATGCAGGCCGTCCGCGACATGCTGGTGTCGCTGGGCTTCGACATGGATCATTACCACCAGGAAAGCTTCGGCGCGCCCATCAAGACCGAGGCCGACGCCCCCGTCATCGAGGACACGGCCCCCGAGGAAGGCGCCAAGGCGCAGATCACCTTTGCCGCCAGCGGCGTGACCGCGCCCTGCGCGGAAACCGACACGGTGCTGGCGGTAGCCAAGCGGTCGGGGCTGAACATCCCGTCGGGCTGCACCTTCGGCCTGTGCGGCACCTGCAAGATCCGCAAGCTGTCCGGCGAGGTGCACATGGTCCACAACGGCGGCATCAGCGACGAGGACATCGACGAGGGTTACATCCTTGCCTGCTGCTCGCACCCGATGGGTAAGGTCGAGGTGGCGGTCTAGCCTAGCTGTCGACCATTCCCCAACGCCGCGGCAGTGCATCAGGTTCAGCTATTGGAGGATCTGCCGCGGCATAATGTTCCCGACTGGTGCCGATAACGGAAAAGTTGGAAAAATCCTGATTCTGCCGTCAATCTGGTCTTGATCTTGACCGGGGCGAAAGGCATTCGGACTTGACCCCCGAATGCCTGGCAAAGCTTGTCTTCTTTCCATCGAAGAGCAAGGCAGGACCGTCATGTGTCGGGAAAGGCGACTTGATTCATTGAGGTAAGGGCAAGGCGAAGATGGCCGAACACAATCTGTTCCTGTTGTTGGCAAGCCTTCCCTTCGCGACCGCGCTGATCCTTCTGACCCTTTCGCAGACCTCGCGCAGCGCCTCGGCCTGGCTGTCGGGCGCCTCGCTGGCGGCGGGGCTGGTGGTCCAGGCGGGCTTTCTGCCTGACATCCGCGAGGGCACGGTGCTGCGCGCCAGCATGGAATGGGTGCCCTCGCTGGGGATGAACCTGGCGCTGCGCATGGACGGATTTTCCTGGCTGTTCACGACGCTGGTGCTGTCGATCGGCATCCTGGTCGTGATCTATGCCCGCTACTACATGTCGGGCGGCGACAACCTGCCCCGCTTTTACGCGCTGCTGATGGCCTTTACGGGGGCGATGCAGGGCATCCTGATCTCGGGCAACGTGCTGGGCATGGTCGTCTTCTGGGAAATGACCTCGTTCATGTCCTTCCTGCTGATCGGCTTCTGGCACCAGGGCGCAGCGGCGCGGGACGGGGCGCGGACGGCGCTGATCATCACGGCCCTGGGCGGGCTTTGCCTGCTGACCGCGATGCTGATGCTGGGCTATGTCGCGGGCAGCTATGACCTGGGGATCATCCTGCGGTCGGGGGACGCCGTCCGGGCGCATCCCTGGTATGGCGCGATCCTTGGGCTGTTCCTGCTGGGCGCCTTTACCAAGTCCGCGCAGTTCCCGTTCCACTTCTGGCTGCCCGGCGCGATGGCCGCGCCCACGCCGGTGTCGGCCTTCCTGCATTCCACGACCATGGTGAAGGCCGGTGTGTTCCTGCTGGTCCGCTTCTCGCCCGTGCTGGGCGGGACCGAGGCCTGGTTCTATGTCGTCACCAGCATCGGCATGGCCACCCTGATCCTGGGTGCGGCGGTCGCGCTGTATCGCCATGACCTCAAGGGCCTGCTGGCCTATTCGACGATCAGCCACCTGGGCCTGATCACGGCGCTTGCCGGGATCGGCGGGCCGATGGCGATCTTGGCCGCGATCTTCCACATCTGCAACCACGCGGTCTTCAAGGCGTCCCTGTTCATGGCCGCCGGCATCATCGACCACGAGACCGGGACACGCGACATGCGCCGCCTGTCCGGGTTGTTCCGGCCGATGCCCATCACCGCGACGCTCGCTATCGTCGCCGCAAGCGCCATGGCGGGCGTGCCGCTGCTGAACGGGTTCCTGTCGAAAGAAATGTTCCTGG
>JAPSIP010000280.1:0-1640 GCA_031178645.1 Paracoccus sp. (in: a-proteobacteria)
AAAAGACCTGAACGACTATCTGGAGTGTATGAAATGTCGATCCCAAGCCTCAAACGGGCAGACAACGGCTACTGGTATGCCTTCTGGACAGACGGCCGACGCAGCAAGCGCAAGGGCATGGGCACTAAGGACCAAAATGAAGCCAAAGCGCGCTTCGCGCAGTGGCTTCTGATCGACGGCCAGGATCAGGGCGCGACGAAGATCGACTATACCGTGGCGGACCTGTGGACGATCTATGAGCGCGAGCGGGCGCCGCAACTGGCCTCGCCCACCGCCGGGTTCTCGTGGCGGCTGCTGGGGCCATATTTCGGGGCGCTGACGCCCGACATGGTGCCGTCCAAGGTTCCGGGCTACATCGAGCAGCGCCGCCGCAAGGTGCGCGCCAGCACCGTCCGGCGCGAACTGGTGCAGCTGCGCGCCATCCTGAACTGGGCGGCCGACGCGCGGGGCAGGGGTTCCGCGCTGATCTCCCCCGTCCCGGCCTTCGCCATGCCCAAGGAAAGCCCGCCGCGGGACCGCTGGCTGACCGACGTCGAGATCGACCGGCTTTACGCCGCCTCGGACGACGAGCGGATCACGCTGTTCATGCGGCTGGCCCTGGAGACGGCCGGGCGCAAGCAGGCGCTCCTGGACCTGACATGGGACCGGGTGGATTTCGAGACGAAGGTCATCCATCTGCACGACCCGATGCGGGTGGCGACGAAGAAGCGTCGCGCCAGCGTGCCGATCAGCCCCGCGCTGCTGCCGCACCTGGAGGCCGTGCGCAAAGCGAGCGGCCCGGTGCTGGGGCAGGGCGATGTCTACCAGCAGATCAGGCGCATCGCACGCCTGGCGAGCGTTCCGAACGTCTCGCCCAACGTGTTCCGCCACACGGCGGCGACGAAGATGGCCCGGCGCGGCGTGCCGCTCTGGATCATTGCCAAGGTTCTCGGCAATTCGCTCGAAATGGTCGAGCGGGTTTATGCGAAGCACGCACCGGACGACCTGCGGGCGGCGGTGGATTTGATCTCAGGAGGAAAGTGAAATGGCCCTTATTCAGGACATCTACGAAGCTAACGTGAACGGCTTCCTTCAGGAAATGAACAAGCGCATCGCGGCTCTGTCGCGACACGCAGAGGTTACGCGGTTGGGAGGTGATTATCGAGAGACCTATGAGGCGTATGTTGCGGTCCTGAAGGCCGCGCACAGGGCCGCAGAGTTGCGCGCAGAGGTGGGCGCTTTGCACCCGAATGGGCACCATACACGCCCTACAACGGCCGACAAAGAGCCGCTATAGACCGAGCAAACGCAGGGGATGGTGAAAAACTACCAGACATACGCCTGACAAACGCTGTCTTGGTAAGGGTGAGGTCGAGAGTTCAATCCTCTCTCACAGCACCATCTTCCAGAATGCCTGCAACGCCTGCCGCCAAAGCCTTGGCGATTGCGCATTTCCGTTCCGCAGGCTACAGGCCGCCCCATGACAAACCGCCCCGATCTTCCGCCCGAAATCGCCCGCCGCCGCACCTTTGCGATCATTGCGCATCCGGACGCCGGCAAGACCACGCTGACCGAAAAGTTCCTGCTGTTCGGCGGGGCGATCCAGATGGCCGGACAGGTCCGCGCCAAGGGCGAGGCGCGGCGCACGCGGTCGGACTTCA
>JAPSIP010000280.1:1650-2848 GCA_031178645.1 Paracoccus sp. (in: a-proteobacteria)
AAAAGAGTCACTGGAAGGAACCAGTTCATGGGTAAGGCCAGCTCAGAGGGCAAGGAAAACATGAAGATGGAGCAGGACCGGGGTATCTCGGTCAGCGCGTCCGCGATGTCCTTCGACTTCGACCGGTATCGCTTCAACCTGGTGGACACGCCGGGCCACAGCGACTTTTCCGAGGACACCTATCGCACGCTGACGGCGGTGGACGCCGCCATCATGGTGATCGACGGGGCCAAGGGCGTCGAATCGCAGACCCGCAAGCTGTTCGAGGTCTGCCGGATGCGCGACCTGCCGATCCTGACCTTCTGCAACAAGATGGACCGCGAAAGCCGCGACACGTTCGAGATCATCGACGAGATCCAGGAAAACCTGGCCATCGACGTGGCCCCGGCAAGCTGGCCCATCGGATCGGGTCGCGACTTCGTGGGCTGCTATGACCTGCTGCACGACCGGCTGGAGCTGATGGACCGCGCCGACCGTAACCGGGTCGCCGAATCGATCAAGATCACCGGTTTGGACGACCCCAAGCTTGCCCAGCATGTCCCGGCCGACCAGCTTGAAAAGCTGCGCGAGGAGATCGAGATGGCGCGCGAACTGCTGCCCGCCTTCGACCGCAAGTCCTTCATGGAAGGGCACATGACGCCGATTTGGTTCGGCAGCGCGATCAACAGCTTTGGCGTGAAGGAACTGATGGTGGGCATCGGCGAATTCGGCCCGCAGCCGCAGCCCCAGAACAGCGCTGACCGTGAAATCGCGCCCGAGGAAAAGCCCGTGACCGGCTTCGTCTTCAAGGTGCAGGCCAACATGGATCCCAAGCACCGCGACCGCGTGGCCTTCGTGCGCCTGGCAAGTGGTCATTTCGAACGCGGCATGAAGCTGACCCATGTGCGGTCGAAAAAACCGATGGCCGTGTCCAACCCGGTCCTGTTCCTGGCCGCCGACCGCGAACTGGCCGAGGAAGCCTGGGCGGGCGACATCATCGGCATTCCGAACCACGGCCAGTTGCGCATCGGCGATGCCCTGACCGAGGGCGAGGCGCTGCGCTTTACCGGCATCCCGTCCTTTGCGCCGGAACTGCTGCAATCGGTGCGCGCCACCGATCCGATGAAGGCCAAGCACCTGGAAAAGGCGCTGATGCAGTTCGCCGAGGAAGGCGCGGCCAAGGTCTTCAAGCCGATGATCGGGTCGGGCTTCATCGTCG
>JAPSIP010000281.1 GCA_031178645.1 Paracoccus sp. (in: a-proteobacteria)
GCAGACGCGCAATGCAAGTTCTTGCTGTTTGGTATGACCATAAATGTGTAGATCACCTGTAGAGGCCGGGAGATCAGCAGATTAGGCTGCCATTTAACCTTCTCTGCCGCGGACCCAAACATTTTTGGCTTGACCAGAATCACTTCGGCCGCCTTAATGACGGCAGATTTAATCATACCAAATGGTGGCGCGTGCTTCAGGAACTGAGCCAACTCATCGCTGACAGTCGGCCGCTTCAGGCCCGGATGTTCATTGGCGGCCGCTGGACCGAACCCGCGCAAGACGGGCACGAAGTCGAAAATCCCGCCACCGAGGCATCCATCGCCCTGACCCCCGCCGGCACCGAGGCCACGGCTGCCGAGGCGCTTGACGCCGCCCGCCGCGCCCAGCCGGCATGGGCGGCCCTGCCCGCCATCGAACGGGGCCGCGCGGTCATGGCCCTGGCCGATGCCGTGCGCGACGAGGCCGACGTTCTGGCCCGGATCGTCGTGACCGAACAGGGCAAGCCGCTGGACCAGGCCCTGGGCGAGGTTGCCGCGACCGAGACCTTCCTGCGCTATGCCGCCGAACAGGCCCGCCGGATCGAGGGCGAGATCCTGCCCTCGGACCTGCCCGACGAGGAAATCCAGATCCGCCGCCTGCCGCATGGCGTGGTGGTGGGGCTGACCGCCTGGAACTATCCGCTGGCCCTGGCCGCGCGCAAGCTGGGGCCGGCCCTGGTTGCGGGGAACGCCTTCATCCTGAAGGCGCACGAATTCACGCCCTTGTCGGGGCTTGCCCTGGCGGCGCTGGCCGAACGGGCCGGACTGCCCGCAGGGCTTTTCAACGTCGTCACGGGCGACGGGCGCACCCTGGGACGTGCCCTGGTGCAGGGCGCGGACATGGTCACGATGACCGGATCGACCCGCGCCGGGCGCGAGATCTATGCCGCCGGGGCCGAGCAGATCAAGATCCTGCGGCTGGAACTGGGCGGCAAGGCCCCCTTCATCGTGATGGATGATGCCGATCTGGACCGTGCGGTCGATGCGGCGGTTGTCGCGCGCTTCACCAATTGCGGCCAGATCTGCACCTGCAACGAACGGATGTATCTGCACCGTGCCATCGCGGACGAATTCCTGGACCGCTTCACCGCCCGCGCGGCGGCGGTGACCATCGGCCAGCCGCTGACCAATCCCGACCTTGGCCCCAAGGTCAGCCGGGGCGAGGTGGACAAGGTCGAGGCGCTGACCGCCGCCTCGATCGCCGCCGGGGCCGAGGTGATGCTGCGCGGCGGACCCCTGCGCGAAGGCGCCTTCGAAAAGGGCCACTGGATGGCGCCCACGGTGCTGCGCGTGGCCAGCAACCAGGTGCCCGTCATGCGCGAGGAAGCCTTTGGGCCGGTTGTCGCGGCCCTGGCCGTGGACAGCTTCGACGAGGCGCTTGCCCATGCCAATGACAGCGCCTTCGGCCTGTCGGCCTATGTCTGGACGCGCGACCAGCGGCGGCTGATGGCCGCGGCCGCGCGCCTGAACTTCGGCGAGATCTACTGCAACCGCTCGAACGGCGAGCTGGTGCAGGGATTCCACTCGGGCTGGGGCCAGTCGGGCCTTGGCGGCGAGGACGGAAAGCACGGCTTCGACGGGTATCTCCGCAAGAAGACCATGTATCTCAACTGGACGTAAGACAGCCTTGTTCATGCGCGGCAGAGGAGGCCGCGCCTTTAGGGAGGAAAACATGACGACACGCATCTTGATGGGTGCCACGGCCATTGCCCTGGCACTGTCTGGGGGACTGGCCCAGGCCCAGGATCTGCCGCCGCTGGAACAGAAGGACAGCTATCGGGTGGGCTTTGCCCAGACCGAAAGCAACAACCCCTGGCGGATCGCGCAAACGAAAAGCTTCCAGGACACCGCAGCCCAGTGCGGATGGGAGTTGTTGCTGACCGACGCGGGCGGATCGGCCGCCAAGCAGGTCGCCGACGTGGACAGCATGATCGCCCAGCAGATCGACGTGCTGTTCCTGCCCCCGCGCGAGGAAAGCCCGCTGATCCCGGCCGTGATGCGCGCCAAGGCGGCAGGGATCCCCACCTTCCTGGTGGACCGCTCGGTCGATCCGAATGTGGCGCAGGCGGGACGAGATTATGTGTCCTTCCTCGGCTCGGACTTCATTGACCAGGGCAGCCGCGCGGCGAACTGGCTGATCGAGAACTTCGAGGGCGACCAGGGCGTCATCATCCAGCTTGAGGGCACGACCGGATCGTCCCCGGCCAATGACCGCAAGAAGGGCTTCGACGACACCATAGCAGGCGACGACCGCTTCACCATCGTCGCCAGCCGTTCCGGCGATTTCGCCCGCGACCAGGGCCGGCAGGTCATGGAAACGCTGCTGCAGGCCCATCCCGAGGTGAATGTCGTCTATGCCCATAACGACGAGATGGCGATCGGCGCGATCCAGGCGCTGGAAGCCGCCGGCCGCACGCCCGGCGAGGATGTGACGGTCGTGTCCATCGACGGAACGCGCGACGCGCTGCAGGCGATCATCGACGGAAAGATGGGCGTCACGGTCGAAAGCTCGCCCTTCTTCGGGCCGCTGGCTTGCGAAACCATGAAACGTTACGCCGCGGGCGAGGCGATCGAGCCCTGGATCAAGGTCGAGGACCGGATCTTCACGTCCGAGAACGCCGCCGAGCATATCGACGAAGCCTATTGATTGCATCCTCCCGTGCAATCACGCCGGGGGCCGCGGTTGCGGCCCCCCCCCCAACCCCATGCAGGACGGCAGCGCCCCTCAAGACCGAACCCCGTTTGCAGATGACCGGGATCACCAAGGCCGTTGGCGGCGTCCCGGCCCAGGCGGACGGC
>JAPSIP010000282.1 GCA_031178645.1 Paracoccus sp. (in: a-proteobacteria)
CTGCTGCACTGAATGGGTGGCGTCCATGATGACGGGATAGCCGGTGCGCGCCATGATCGGCAGCGACCGCATGTCGGCCACCAGGGTGTTGTATCCGAAGCTGACGCCGCGTTCGGTCAGCAGGATATTGTCGTTCCCGGTCGAGGCGACCTTGTCGGCCACATTCGCCATGTCCCAAGGCGCCAGGAACTGGCCCTTCTTGACGTTGATGACCGCGCCCGTCTTGCCGGCGGCCAGCAGCAGGTCGGTCTGGCGCGACAGGAAGGCAGGAATCTGGATCACGTCCACCATCTGCGCGGCACGCACTGCCTGTTCCGCGTCATGCACATCGGTCAGGACCGGGCATCCCAGCCGTTCGCGAACCGTCGCCAGAATCTGCAGCCCTTCGTCGATGCCCACACCCCTCCGCCCCGACAACGAGGTGCGGTTGGCCTTGTCATAGCTGGCCTTGAAGACAAAGCCCGCGCCCGCCTTGGCGCAGGCTTCCGCCATGCGTTCGCCGATCATCAGCGCGTGGTCGAGCGTTTCCAGCTGGCAGGGTCCGGCAATGACCATCAGCGGCAGATCGTTGCCGCAGGAAATGTCGCGGATGCGGATGTGCTTGGCCTGGGTCATGTGGATACCTGTTCGCGAAAGATGGATGCCGTCAGCGACAGCATCAGATAGATACCCGAAAAGATCAGGAAGGCCACCAGCGTATTCTGGAGGGCCTTGGGATAGGTCGCCTCGTCCGGGGCGACGGGGGCCACGGACAGCGACAGATAGCGGACCTGCTTGTTCGCCTCGATCCGCGCAGCCTCCATCTGCGCGGCAGCCGCCGCCAGCAGTTCCTGGCGGGTCAGCAACTCGCTTTCGGCAATCCGCAACTCGCCCGAGATCAGCGCCAGGGAATTTCGGTTCTGCCCGCCCTGGGTCAGTTGCTCGCGCGTCTGGGCGATCATCTCCTCCAGCCGGGTGATATCGCCGCGCAGGGTGGCCACGCGGCTTTCCAGGGGCTGGGCGTTGGACAGAAGCTGGCCCAGTTCCAGCCGCTTGGTCGCAAGCTGGGTTTCAAGGGCCGAGACCTGGTTCATCACCACAGTCCCCTCGGCCACCGGGTCCAAGACGCCCAGCGTCTGCTGCAATTCCTGCACACGGCGCTGCGCGGCCAGGACCTTGGCCTCGGCGTCCTGATAGATGGCGATGGCACCCTCCATCTGGTCGTCGCGCAGGCGCGAGGTCATCTGGTCCACCTGTTCTTCGGCATAGGCGATCAGGGCCAGCGAAAACTCCTGGCTTTGCTGGGGATTGGGGGCGATGACTTCCATGTCGATCATACCCTCGGTCGGGTCATAGCCGATCTTGACCGATTTCTGATACAGTTCGAACGTCGCCTCGTTGGTCGCATCAGACGGCAGGCGCTTGACCGGGTCGATGACCGGATCCTGATAGGCTTGCCGGAAGCCCTTGTCCCCGTCCAGCCGCAGCATCGCATCGCGCGAGGTCAGATAGCTTTGCACGGCGACGGAATCGGTGTTGGTCGCAAGCTGCGAACCGCCCAGAAGCCCGCCCAGGCCCCCCGCGCCGCCTGCCCCCTGCCCTTCGGCGGACTGGATGCGGAATTGCGAATTGGTCGCGTAAAGGGGCGTGGCCACGGCAAAGTAATACCAGGCAGCAGCGGCCGTCGGCAGGATCACGAAGGCCAGCAGCCGCAGGGTCAGCATGACCATCCGACGCCGCCGGCGCCGGGCGATGTCCTGCTGTATGCGGAAGATCTCGGCCGCGCGCTTTTCCTCGGTCAGGACTTCGCGGGCCGGAAGGCTGGGACGCGGCGGCCCCACCTCGGTTCCGGGCTGGTTTCCGGGGACGGCCACCTGCTTGCGCGGCATCACCGCCAGCCTGCTGGACGTGGGTGAGGCCTGGGTCCGACTGCCTTCGGTGGAAAGGATCTGCCCCAAGGCCGCACGATGCGACGGGTCGATCCCCCTTTGGCGAAGCCGCAGCACGGCTTCCTCGTCCGAGGCGACTTCGATCTGGTGCAGCGCGGCGATGCGACGGGCGATGCGCAACTGCCGCTCGGACAGGTTTTCCTGGCGGATCAGGTCCAGTTGCGCCTCGATATTTTCGGCAGCGTCCGGCGCATTTGCCGGGCCGACATGGGAAAACCCGTCATCGACCGGGTCGGTCCGCATGAACCGTTCGCGTACGTCTTCAACCGGGGTGGCGTTCGCCGCTGCGGGCCTTTTGCGCACGGCGATGCGGATGTCGCCCTGGCCTGCGGCGGGAACGGCCTGCGCGGTCGGTCGCACCGATTCCTCGGCCGAGGCGTGATAGCGGCGGACCTTAGGCGGTGTAGTCATAATATTGCTTCGCCTCGGCAAGGGATTCGAAATGGTAAAGCCGCCCGTCCCGCAAGATGGCGGCCGATCGGCAGAACTTCTCGATCGTGGCGGGCTGGTGGGACACGACCACCACTGTCGCCGTTTTCAGCCGGTCATAGAGCACGGCGCCCGCCTTGCGGTTGAACTCGACATCGGTGGTCTGGGGCATCCCTTCGTCGATCAGGTACATGTCGAATTCAAGCGCGAGCAGCAGCGAGAAGGTGAACCGCTGCTTCATCCCGGCCGAATAGGTGCCGACAGGCATGTCATAATATTCCTCGATGTCGGTCAGCCAGCGGGTGAAGGCCGACACGTAATCGGGATCCAGCCCATAGATGCGGGCGATATAGCGGGCGTTCTCGTTCCCGGAATGCTTGCCGACGACGCCGCCCATGAAGCCAAGCGGGAAGGAAATCCGGCAGCCGCGCCGGATCGTCCCTTCATCGGGCTTTTCAAGGCCGCACATCATGTTGATCAG
>JAPSIP010000283.1 GCA_031178645.1 Paracoccus sp. (in: a-proteobacteria)
GGGCGGGGGTTCGGACCGGTTGCCGATGGCAAAGCGGCGCATCTGTCCGCGCAGCACGGTGATATGGCGCAGGACCATGCGGAACACCGCGAAATAGGCCACGGCAAGGGACACGATCCACAAGGCCATGGGAATCGTCACGGCGCCAAGGCGGGAAATCTGGAACAGTCCGACGCTGGCCGTCTTGGGGGACCAGCTTCCCAGGGCATAGACCAGCCCCGGCACCGCAGGCACCACCGTGAACATGCGCGTCTGCCCGTTGCCCGCCCGGGCCTTGAAGGTGGTTTCGGACCGGGACAGCAGATCGACCAGGTTCATGTTCCGCGGCAGGATATCCTGGGTCGATGTCTGGGCGTCGGTGTCCGAGGTCAGGATCTCTCCTCGGTGGTTGAAGGACACGATCCGCGCGCCGTCGGTCCCGAAGGTCAGGTTATGGGTCGACCGCAGCAATTCGGTCGTCAGGGACAGGCTGATAAAGCCCAGCATCTCGCGGTTGCGATACAGGGGCTGCATCACCACCACGATCGGCCGCTGGATTACCGGGCCGCTTTCCAGCGAGGTGACAAGCGTCCCCGGCTCGGCCATGAAACGCTCGTATCCCTCGGTGCCGGTGAAGTCGACGGGATCGCTGCGCCCTGATGAATTGCAGATGCTGATCCCGTTCAAGGGAACAAAGCCCGCGAAGACATAGGTCGCGCTTCGTTCGATGAAGTTGCGCATCAGGTCGGCGCAGACGCCGGGACGGTCCAGCGAATCCAGCACGGCAGGACCAAGCGCATCCGCAGATCCAAGCGCGCTTTGCAGAAGCGCGCGTTCACCCGCCGCTGCCGAGGATGTCCGGCCCAGCAGCGCAAGCTCGACCCCCCGTTCGGCTTCCCGCACCAGGTTGAAGTTCTGGATCAGGGATATCAGCCCCAAGGGCAGGATGGCGACCGACAACAGGGCGCCCAGCCGGAATCCCAGCTTGCGCGTGAAGTCCAGCCGGTCGCTGATCCGCCGGAGCACCGGCCCGCCTTAACGGGCGATGGTGTGGCTGGACGCCATGACGGCCAAGGTCGCCTGATCGGTCATGTCCAGATCCTCACCGTTTTCCATGTGCAGCAGTTCGGCCAGCTTGCGGCGGCCCCGGTTGGCCCGCGACTTGACGGTGCCGATCGCCACGCCGGTCATGTCGGCTGCTTCCTCGTAGGAAAATCCCGACGCGCCCACCAGGATAAGCGCTTCGCGCTGTTCATCCGGCAATTGCTGGAAGGCGACGCGGAAATCCTTCAACGCCAGTCGCCCGTCATGATCGGGCCGGGTGGCCTGCCGGGCGGCGTGGATGCCGTCGGTGTCGCTGACCTCGCGCTTGGTCTTGCGGCGCGCGGAATAGAAGGTGTTGCGCAGGATGGTGAACAGCCAGGCCCGCAGATTGGTGCCTGCCTGGAACTTGTCCATGTTCGTCCATGCCTTGACGATGGTGTCCTGCACCAGGTCGTCGGCAGCAGCCCCTTCGCGGGTCAGTGACAAGGCAAAGGCGCGCAGGGCGGGCAGATGATCCACCAGTTGGTCGCGCGGATCCGTGGTCGCGGATGTCTTCATTCTGTCACCGTCCACCGTCGCATGTCGTCGCTTTTTGAAATAGGTCACTTCTGCTCGCGCAGTTGTTCGAGAAGAGCGAGAAAGCGATCGGGAATGTTTTCGCTTGTGTCCTGTTCAAAGGCGCGACGCAAATTTTCGTCGATCTGTTTCTCGACTGCCGCCTTGCGGCGGTCATCCCGCTTCGGTGTCATGTTTTTGTTAGTCCCGGTAATCTTGTGCGCACGCTGACCAACCTGTAGGGGTTAGCACAGGTTCCGCACAATATGTGAAATTCGAAGGATGTGAAACATGTCGTCTGCCGACCTCGCCCAGTCCATTGGGCGCGAACTGCCCTATCTGCGGCGTTACGCGCGTGCGCTGACCGGCAGCCAGCGTGCTGGTGACAACTATGCCGCAGCCACTCTGGAAGCCATCCTGTCCGATCGTTCCGTGCTGGAAGCCGAGGACGATACCCGCATCGGCCTGTTCCGGACCTTCCACGCGATCTGGCAAAGCTCGGGCCAACCGGTCGAGGAGGGCGAGCGGACGGCACGCGAATCGCGGGCGCAGGACCACCTGCGCAACCTGACCGCCAATTCCCGCGAAGCGTTGCTTTTGCGCACGATCGAGGAATTGCGCTATGACCAGATCGCCCGCGTGATGCAGATCGACCAGGCCGAGGCCGAGGAACTGGTCCAGATCGCCCTGAACGAGATGAGCGTGACGCTGCGCGGCAAGGTCATGGTGATCGAGGACGAGATGATCATCGCCATGGACCTGAAGGGCATCGTCCAGGCCATGGGCCACGAGGTGACGGGCGTCGCCCGCACCCATACCGCCGCGATCGAGCTTGCGGGCCAAAGCCGTCCCGACCTGATCCTGGCCGACATCCAGCTGGCCGACGGTTCCTCGGGCATCGAAGCCGTGAACGAGCTGCTGCGCGACATGGGCGACATCCCGGTGATCTTCATCACGGCCTTCCCGGAACGGCTGCTGACGGGCGAGCGGCCCGAACCGGCCTTCCTGATCTCGAAGCCCTATACCGAGGAACAGGTCCGCTCGGCCGTCAGCCAGGCGATGTTCTTTTCATCGACCGAGGGGCTGGACGCCGCCTGAGGCCATCCGGCCAGCAGACAAGGGGGCGGCGGGTCATTCCGCCGCCTTTTTCACATCCGCAACCAGGGATGCGCGGGCCTCGCGCGCGGCGCGGACCCGGCGGCGGCGGGCCAGTTCCACGTTGATCAGCGCGCCCAGCAGGACCGAAAATCCGGC
>JAPSIP010000023.1 GCA_031178645.1 Paracoccus sp. (in: a-proteobacteria)
GGGCGCAGCCTCGTCAAGGATTTCCGCGAGGTCGAGAACCTTCAGGTCAGCGTCAAGGGCGCGGGCGACTTCGTCACCAAGGCCGACCAGGAGGCCGAGCGGATCATCAAGGAGGAACTGCGCGGCGCGCGTCCCAACTATGGCTGGCTGGGCGAGGAAACCGGCGAGGACGCGGGCGAGGATCCGACCCGCCGCTGGATCGTCGATCCGCTGGACGGCACCACCAACTTCCTGCACGGCCTGCCCCATTGGGCCGTCAGCATCGCCCTGGAACACAAGGGCGAGATCGTCGCGGCCGTGATCTTTGACGCCGCCAAGGACGAATTGTTCGTGGCCGAGAAGGGCGGCGGCGCCTTCATGAACGACCAGCGGCTGCGCGTCTCCGGCCGTCGCCGCATGGACGAATCGCTCTTCGCCACCGGCATCCCCTTTGCCGGCAACGGCCCGCTGCCTGCCGCGCTGCAGGATTTGGCGCGCCTGATGCCGCTGACCGCCGGGGTGCGCAGGCTGGGGGCGGCCGCGCTTGACCTGGCCTATGTCGCGGCGGGCCGTTACGACGGATATTGGGAACGCGGCAACAAGCCCTGGGACGTGGCGGCGGGCATCCTGCTGGTGCGCGAGGCCGGCGGTTTCGTGGAAGGCATCCGCGACGGCGACGATCCGCTGGAATCGGGCCGCCTGATCGCCGCCAATGCCCAGATTTTCGAACCCCTGGCAAAGGTTATCCGCAGCCGCGACTGATTTGCAGGTCGTGCAAGGCTGGCTTGCCTTGACCTTGCGATAACCGGGGCGCATGGCGGGTCAACCCCAGGGACCTGCCATGCCAGACGACCAGAACAACCTACCATATGCCGCCTCGGCGGTCGTCGCCAAGGTGCCGCCGCCGATGCCTGTCAGCATTGGCGGCAGGCAGGACCGGACAGGGCTGGCGATCCTTCTGATGTGCGCGACCAGCCTGATCTTTGCGGGTCAGGACGCATTCTCGCGCATCCTGGGATCCGAATACCCGCCGCTGCTGATCGTGATGATCCGCTATTGGGTCTTTGGGGTCTTCGTGATCGCGATGGTCTCGCGCCAGCCGGGCGGGCTGCGCCGGGCGATCCGCACAAGACGGCCCAGGACGCAGATCCTGCGCGGCGCGATCCTGGTGATCGAGACCACCATCATGATCGAGGCCTTCGTGCGCCTTGGCCTGGTCGGCACCCATGCGATCTTCACCGTCTATCCGCTGCTGGTCGCTGCGCTGTCCGGCCCGATCCTGGGGGAAAGGGTCGGCTGGCGCCGCTGGGCGGCCATCGGCGTCGGCTTCGTGGGCATCCTCATCATCCTCCAGCCGGGCAGCACGGCGCTGAACCCCGGCGCGATGCTGGCATTCGCATCGGCGCTGATGTTCGCGGTCTATGGGCTGCTGACGCGGCACGTGGCGCGCGACGACCCTGCACAGGTCAGCTTTTTCTGGACCGGCATCGCCGGGGCCGTCACGGCGACGATCCTGGGGATCTGGCACTGGGAATGGCTGGCGCCCACGGACTGGATCTGGCTGGGGATCCTTTGCGCGCTTGGCACCCTGTCCCATTACCTGCTGATCCGCGCCTATGAACTGGCCGAGGCTTCGGCCCTGCAACCCTTCGCCTATACGCAACTGGTCTGGGTCAGCGTGATCGGCGTCCTGGTCTTCGGCGAGGTGCTGCAGATGAACGTGGTGATCGGCGCGGTCATCGTGGTCGCGGCCGGACTGTTCACCCTGTGGCGCGCAAGGATCAAACCCGCGTAGGGTGGCCTGCAATCACCCACCCTACCGGGCCGAAGCCTCGACCTCGATGGGCTGCCAGCCCTCGGGCAGGCGTGGCCCAATGAAGGGCTTGCCCGCCGGACGGGCCGACAGGGCCAGCGTCAGCCGCGCCACGGGCGGCGGCATCAGCCCGCCGCCGGTCAAGTCCCATGTGGGGACGATTGGCGCGGGATGGCCCAGGATGCGGGCGCGATAGACGGGCATCGCCTCGGTCACGCGCATCACATAGTTGCGGGTTTCGTCAAAGGGGATCAGTTCGACCCATTCGACCGGATCCATGTCGCGGCGCAGGTCGCCGAAGTCGCGCAGCCAGCGGGCGGGACGCCCCGGCCCCGCGTTATAGCCCGAGGCGATCAGCGCTGTGGAAGCCCCGAACCGGTCACGCAGCCCCGCCAGATAGGCTGCACCCAGACGCGCATTATAGGCGCCGTCCCCGGTCAGCCGCGCCACGTCATAGGGTTCGCGGATCCTGCGGGCCATCTCCTCGGCCGTGCCGGGCATCACCTGCATCAGGCCGCGCGCGCCGACCGGGCTGCGGGCAGCCGGATTGAACTCGGATTCCTGGCGCGCGATCGACAGCACCAACTCAGCCGGCACGCCGAAGTCGGTGTCGTGAAGTCCCGTCAGCGGAAAATGCGCGCGGGGATGAATCACGCCCTTGTCGGCGGCCCGCTTGGACAGGCGCAGACTGTGCCAGGGCATTCCGGCCTCGGCCATCAGCCGGGCCATGCGCAGCGTGTCCTGCGGATCGGCGGTTTCCGACAGGTGCAGGAAGAACCGCTGCGCCTCGTCAGCCCGCCCGGTCGCCAGCAGCCAAAGCCCCGCCTGGAAGACCGTGCTGTTGCCCAGGGCCGCGCCGCGCCAGTCGGGCAGGGGGCCGGGACTGGCGTAATCGGCGGGCATGGTCGCGCCGATTTGTTCGGCCGCAAGCTGGCCGTAATAGGTGCCGGGCATGGTCGCCGCCTGCACGAAGGCCGCATCCGCTGCCGTCTGATCGCCAAGCGCCCCATGCGCGCGTCCCTGCCAATAAAAGGCGCGGGACCGGCTGATCTGGCTGCCCACCACGGTTTCCAGATGCAGGAAATGCGCAAGCGCCCGATCCGCCGCGCCCTGCTTCAGCGCCGCAAAGCCCGCCAGCCATTCCAGATCCGCGTAATGGCGGTTGTCCTGTGGCAGGAAATGCGACCGGGCCAGAGCCTCGGCCCGTGCCCAGTCGCCGTTGCGCATTGCAAGCCGCGCATAATCCACCCGCATGGCTGCCCAGGTGGGCGGGTCGCGCAGCGCCTCGGCACTGGTGGATGCCTCCAGCATCAGCGCCTGCGCGCCATCATGCTGCTTGGCGCGGACCCGCCACAGGTAGCGGTCCATCGTCATGCCGGGATCAGCGCGGACCGCGTCGGGCAGGGCCAGGATCAGGTCGTCCACGCCCGCGCGGCCCGCCTGCAACGCGATCCGTGCGGCCAGAAGGGGGCGGTCCGGTTCGGGCAGGCGGGGCAGCAGGCGTTCAGCCTGCGCCCATTCCTGCCGGTCCAGCATGGACACGGCCCGCGCGGTCAGCAGCGGCGCCAGTTCGGCCTCATGCGCGGCCAGGAAGGCGGCTTCCTCGGGCGCCGTCAGGGGAACGGTGGTCCAGAAGCGGGCGCGTTCGGCCACGGCTGCCCGCGGGTCCAGCGTCGCGAGAAAGGCAGTTTCGGCCGTCAGCGTCGTGGGCAGGCGGTCGGCGAACCAGTCGCGGATATCCTGCGGCGGCAGGTCGGGGCGCAGCTTGGCATCGCCCCGTTCCCGCAGCAGCGCCAGCCCCGGCCAGTCGCCATAGGCCCGGACAAAGTCGATGTAATCGCCGATCTGCCCGTGGCCTGCACGCATCGCCTGCCAGCCCACCAGGGCCTCGGCCATCGGTCCCGAACGGCGCGCCGCGTCGCGGGCCGTCACCCAGTCACGCGTATCCGCCGCCGACAGGGCAAGCGCCAATGCCCCCGCATCCTCGGCCCGGGCGGGGGCGAGGGGGGCCAGCATCAGCAGTCCGGCTGCAATCATGTCGCGCAGAAGTCGCATCACCCGCCTTGTGTCGCCGCCCCATGCGTCCGACGCAATTCACAACCTTGGCAAGTTCCGCCCGCCCCGTTAATCAGGCCGGCAAACCAAACCTGCAAGGAAGCGTGTCATGTTCAAGGGATCCCTGCCCGCACTGGTCACGCCGTTCACCCCGGACGGCGAACTGGATCTGGACACGCTGGAAAAGCTGGTCGAATGGCACGTCGAACAGGGCAGCCACGGCCTTGTCCCCGTGGGCACCACCGGCGAAAGCCCGACCCTGACCCATGACGAACACCGCCTGGTGATCGAGGAGGTCGTGCGCGCCGTGAAGGGCCGCATCCCGGTCATAGCAGGCGCCGGGTCCAACAGCACCCGCGAAGGCATCGGCCTTGTCCGCCACGCGGCCGAGGTCGGCGCCGACGCCGCCCTTGTCGTCACGCCCTATTACAACAAGCCGACGCAGGCGGGGCTGATCGCCCATTTCACCGCCCTGGCCGAGGCATCCGACCTGCCCATCATCATCTACAACATTCCCGGCCGGTCCGTCGTGGACATGACGCCCGAAACCATGGGCGAACTGGCGAGGCTGCCCACGATCATCGGCGTCAAGGACGCCACAGGCAAGCTTGAACGGGTCAGCCAGCAGCGCATGACCTGCGGCGCGGATTTCGTGCAGCTATCGGGCGAGGACGGCACCGCCCTTGGCTTCAACGCCCATGGCGGCGTGGGCTGTATCAGCGTCACCGCCAATGTCGCCCCCAAGCTGTGTGCGGAGTTTCAGGAGGCGACGCTGGCGGGCGACTATGCCAAGGCCCTGGAATACCAGGACCGGCTGATGCCCCTGCATATCGCGATCTTCCTGGAACCGGGGCTGGTCGGGGCAAAATACGCAATGTCTCGCCTGGGCCTGTGCGACGAACGGGTGCGCCTGCCGCTGGTGGCGCTGACCGATCCGGCGAAACGCCAGATCGACGCGGCACTGGAGCACGCGGGCCTGATCTGACGGCATTGCGGCAGGGCAGCGGGCACGGAGGCGGGCACGGCGGAAAACTGCGACAGATTTTCACGGTCGTCTTTTCAAGCGATCCCTTGCGCCCCATATTGGGGATGAGGAGACGATCGCCATGCCCCTGCCGCATTTCCTGTTCCTGATCGCCGCAGTCATCCTGGTCGCTGCCCTGACGCTGTGGGCATCCTTCACTGCGGGGGTTCCGCTGGTGGCACTAGCGCTGATCGCGCTGTCCGGAGCGGTGCTGGTGCATCTGACGCAGGGCGACAGGCACGACCACGACGCCTGAGGCGTCAGCCAGCCATTAGGGCGCGGCGGGTGGTCAGCTTTCCAGCTCGGCATCCCAATACAGGAAATCCATCCAGCTATCGTGCAGGTGATTCGGCGGAAAGCGTCGGCCTGCCGCGTGCATTTCCTCGGGCGTGGGCTGGCGGGGCTTGCGGCGCAGGCTCATCCCTGAATGGCGCAGGCTGCGATTGGCCTTGCGCAGGTTGCAGGGCGAACAGGCAGCCACGACGTTGTCCCAACTGGTGACGCCGCCACGTGACCGGGGCACGACATGGTCAAAGGTGAGGTCGCCCTTGGCCCCGCAATACTGGCAGCAGAATTCGTCCCGCAGAAAAAGATTGAAGCGCGTGAATGCCACGCGCTTCTGGGGTTTCACATAATCCTTCAGGACCACGACCGAGGGCAGCCGGAACGCTTGTCGCTGACTTCGCACCACCTGGTCATATTCGGCGATGATGTCCACGCGGTCCAGGAAAGCCGCCTTGATCGCCTCTTGCCAGGGCCAGAGCGACAGGGGGTAATAGGACAGCGGCCGGTAATCCGCGTTCAGCACAAGCGCGGGATAATGGCGAAGGCTTGCCGGCTCGCGCACGAACTGGGTTCGGAAATCCGTCTGGTGTCGGTTGTCAAGCATAAGCCTTCCCGTCTCCCCCGCGGGGTGGTCGGGGGCGCCCGTCAGATCCTTCAAGCCGACTATATATCGCGTCGGGGATCTGGCAAGCCCCCATCTGTCCGCCTGGGGGCTACATAGCCCCGGCCCATGACGCTGGCATGACGGCTTGCCCGCTGCCCGGCGAACTGGCAGGCTGAACGCATGACCCGTCCCGCGCCCCCCGTCCAAGGCACGCTGGAATCGGCGCTTTACGCCGAGGATCTTGATGCGGCGACCCGCTTCTGGCGCGACGTGATGGGACTTGATCCCTTCCAGACCGTGCCGGGGCGGCATGTCTTTTTCCGGGTGGCGCCCCGGCAAGTCCTGCTGGTCTTCAACCCCGATGCAACCGAACAGCCGCCGCGCCCCGATGCCCGCCTTCCCGTGCCCACACATGGCGCGCGCGGCCCTGGCCATTTCTGCCTTGCCGTAGCCCCTATGCAACTGGAGCCCTGGCGCACCCACCTGGCCGCGAAAGGCATTCCGATCGAAGCTGACTTCCACTGGCCCAACGGCGCGCGGTCGATCTATCTCCGCGATCCCGCAGGCAACTCCATCGAACTGGCCGACCCTTCCATCTGGGACTGACCGGCCTCATCTTCTGTGGGCAAATATCCCACGGGGGTCCGGGGGTGTGAAACCCCCGGCCGTCGGCTACTTGCCCAGCCGGTCCTTCACGAAGCTCAGTGCCACCGACAGCCCGTCCGGGGAAATGCCGTGCCCGGTGCCCTTCATCACATGGCCATGGACGGTGAAGCCCGCCTTCTCCAGGGCCTCGCCGGCCAGTTGCATGTCCTGGAAGGGCACCATCTGGTCCTGGTCGCCATGCAGCAGCAGGACCGGCGGCTTGACCTTGGCCTCGGTCGCCAGCATCTCGGGGACCAGCAGTCGGCCGGAAAAGCCGATGATGCCCGCCACCGGCGTTTCGCGGCGCGGAACGACATGCAGCGCCATCATCGTTCCTTGCGAAAAGCCCACGACCACCATCCGGTCGGCGGTCAGCCCCTCGTCGGCCAGCACCTTGTCCAGCCAGGCGTTCAGCAGCCCGATCGACCGGCCCATCGATTCCCGGGCCTGCGCCTCGGTCGAGCCGTCCAGCCAGGGGATCGGAAACCACTGGAAGCCGAAGGGATTGTTGATGCTGCGTTCCGGCGCGTCCGGGGCATGGAAGGCCACGCCCGGCAGATGCGGCGCCAGCGGATCGGCCAGGCCCAGAAGGTCGGAGCCATCGGCCCCATAGCCATGCAGGAAGACCACGACCGCATCGGCCTTGGCAGGACCCTTGCGGGCGGATTTCAGAACGGTCATGTCAGTCCCTCGCGGCCTTTGGCCTTCAGGTAATAGGCCCACAGCCCCCGCGCCGCAACCGCGCGCCAGGGTCGCCAGGGTTCGGCCATGCGGCGCAATCCGGCGGCGGTCGGGCGGCTGTCCAGCCCATACATCAGCCGCGCGCCTTCCTGCAGGGCCAGATCGCCCGCGGCCAGGACATCGGCCCGGCCAAGCGCCATCATCAGATAGATCTCGGCGGTCCAGGCGCCGATGCCGGGCAGGGCGGTCAGGGTGGCAAGCGCCCCATCGTCGTCCAGGCCGCGCAGGCCATCCCAGTCCAGACCTGCGGCCGCGATGCCCCTCAGGTAGCGGATCTTGGGCCGTGACAGGCCCATCGCGCGCAGCTTGTCCTCTGGCACGGCGGCCATGGCCTCGGGCGTCATCAGCCCCGCCGCCCCTAGCCGGGCCGAGATCGCCGCCGCCGTCGTAATTGAGATCAGTTGCCCCACCACTGCATCGGCCAAGGCGGCAAAGCCGTCCTCGCGCCGCAGCAAGGGCAGCGGCCCAAGGTCGGGCAGGACCCGCGCCCAGACGGGGCAGACCGCTGCCAGCCAGGCCGCGCCTTCCTCCAGGTCGGCCTGGCTGCGGATCAGGCGTGGCGCCTCAGTCACGGTCCACTGCGGCTTCCAGCTTCAGCCGGGTTTCCCAGGCCATCGAGATATGCTGCCGCAAGGCCTTGTCCGCCGCCGTGCCGTCGCCCGCCGCGATCGCCTCGACGATCCGCCTATGCTCGGCCAGAGCGGTTTCGCTGCGTCCCTCGGCGGCCAATGAGGTCCGCGCCATCAGCGCCATCGACCGATGCACAAGGTCAAGCTGCTGGACCAGATAACGGTTGTGGGATGCCAGGTGGATCTGGTGGTGGAAGCGCTTGTTGGCGCGGGCAAGCGCCTCGGGGTCGCCCACGGCCTTCTGGTCGTCCTCGACCATCTGGGCCAGCACGCGCACTTCCTCGGGCGTGGCATGGCGGGCGGCCAGGCGGGCGGCCAGGGCCTCCAGCTCGGCACGCACCGTGTAAAGCTCGGCCAACTGGTTGTGGTCCAGCGAGGCGATGATCAGGCTGCGGCCGTCGCGCACCAGCATCTGCTGGGTCTCCAGCCGCTGCAGCGCCTCGCGCACGGGGGTGCGGCTGACGCCGAAGCGTTCGGCCAGTTCCGATTCGACCAGCCGGTCGCCGGGGCGATAGGTGCCGGCTTCGATCGCGGCCAGGATCAGGGAATATGCGTCCTTCATGGCGGCCACGATTGGCCGCGCCGCAGCCGATTGCAAGCACGGCCTTGCCGGTTTATCCGGCAGCATGGACCTCGCGCATGTCGATACCTGGATCTTCGATCTGGACAACACGCTCTACCCGCCGGAGATGGCGCTGTTCCCGCAGATCGAATCGCGGATGACGGATTACGTCATGCGCACCCTGGCGGTCGAACGTGATGCCGCCGACCAGATGCGGCGCGACTGGTGGATGCGGCACGGGACCACGCTGGCGGGGCTGATGGCCGAACATGCCATCGATCCCGTGGCTTATCTGGACGATGTGCACGACATCGACTTCGCGCCCCTGCTGCCCGCCCCCGATCTGGCTGCGGCCATCGCCGCGCTGCCGGGCCGCAAGCTGGTCCATACCAATGCCGATGCCGTCTATGCGGTCAAGGTGCTGCGCGCGCGGGGATTCGGTGTGGTCGATGACGATGTGCCCGCCCCGATCTTCGAGGCGATCTATGGCATCGCCGAAACCCATTTCCACCCCAAGCCCATGCGGGAAGCCTTCGAGGCCGTGATCGGCCTTGCGGCGATCGACCCCACCCGCGCCGCCTTCTTCGAGGATGACCCCCGCAACCTTGCCGTTCCGCACGAACTAGGGATGCGCACGATCCTGGTGGGGCCAGGGCGGCACGGGCCGGATCCGATGCCGAGCGAGGTTCCCGCCCATGTGGATCACCACGTCCACGACCTGACGGGCTTCCTGCGCCAGATTGCCCCTGGCCGCTGATTGCGCCACAATCGGTCAGGACGCGCGCCAACCCATAGGTTTGTCATGACCCATACAGCCGATAATGGCGGAAATCGCCAGACTTTTCTGATCCTTGCCCTGCTTCTTGTCGTGGTCGCGATGGCCGTTCTGGCTGTCGCCACCTTTGGCCTTCCGGTGCTTGGCCTGCTTGGCCTGCTGCTGACGGTGGTCGTTTTCGCCGTGATGCTGCTGTTCACGGCAGGCAACTAGGCGCGTCATATGATCGCAGGCGAAACCCATCAGGCCGACATCCTGGTGTCAGGCGGCGGCATTGCCGGGCTGATTGCGGCGGCAGCCTTCGGGGCGCAGGGATTTTCGGTCCTTTGCGTCGATCCCGCCCCGCCGGTGACGGATGAGGGGGCCGATGGTGCCGACCTGCGCACCACGGCCTTCCTGATGCCCTCGGTCGCGCTTTTGCGGCGGATCGGGTTGTGGGACCGGCTGGCGCCCCATGCGACCCCCCTGCAGGTGATGCGGATCGTCGATGCGGGCGGCGCGCAGCCGGTGGCGCGGCTGACCCGTGACTTTGACGCGTCTGAGATCGGCGACCAGCCCTTTGGCTGGAACCTGCCCAACTGGCTTTTGCGGCGCGAGATTTCTGCCTGCCTGGCCGAGATGAAGGATGTCCGCTTCCAGCCCGGCACCGGCACCGCCGGCGTCGTGACCCGCGACGAAGGCGCCATCGTGACCCTGACGGACGGGCGGCGCATCCGCGCCCGGCTTCTGGTCGGCGCGGACGGGCGCAATTCGCCGGTTCGGCAGGCGCTTGGTATCGGCGTGCGGACCTTCCGCTATGGCCAGAAGGCCCTGGCCTTTGCCGTCACGCATGAGGTTTCGCACCACAACGTCTCGACCGAGGTTCACCGGTCCGGTGGACCATTCACGCTGGTCCCGCTGCCCGACCGGAACGGCAAGCCCTGTTCGGCGGTGGTCTGGATGGAAAACGGGCGCGAGGTCGCCCGCCTTGCCGCCCTGCCGCCTGACGCATTCGAGGCCGAACTGAACGCCCGGTCCGCCGGTGTGCTGGGCCATCTGACGCTGGCGACCCGCCTGACCCAATGGCCGATCATCAGCCAGATCGCCCATCGCTTTACCGGCCCCCGCACGGCCCTGATCGCCGAGGCCGCCCATGTCGTTCCGCCCATTGGCGCGCAGGGGCTGAACATGAGCCTTGCGGACCTGTCGGCCCTTCTGGACCTGTCGGGGGACGAGCCGGGCCACCCGGACGGCCTTGCCGCCTATGACCGCGCCCGCCGCCCCGAGGCTTATGCCCGGCTGCTGGGCATCGACGCGCTGAACCGTGCAAGCCAGGCCGGCATCCGCCCGCTGCGCGACCTGCGCGCGGCGGCGCTTGGGGGGCTTTACGGCATCGCCCCGGTGCGGCGGCTGATGATGCGGGCCGGGCTGGGGATGCGCTGACGGGGAACGCAGCCGCGCATTGCAGCGTTCGCCCTGACCGCAGCACCAAGACCGGAGGCACCGATGTCCGACACCGACGTGATCGACCGCATCTGGACCATTGCCGACAAGCTGGATCCCTGCATGTTCGTGACCCGCGACGGCGACGGCCAGCGTGTCCGCCCCGTCTATGCCCGCGTCCGGCGCGACGAAGGCGCGATCTATATCCTGTCCGACAGCAAGGGCTGCAAGCTGGACCAGATCGAGGCGAATCCCCATGTCTCGCTGGCATTCTCGGATGAGCGCGCGAATGATTACGTCGTGATCAACGGCATGGCCGAGGCCCGCCACGACCCCGACAAGGCCCGCGATGTTTGGCGCTTCAGCGACGAGACGTTTTTCAAGTCGCCCGACAATCCCGACCTGCGCGTGATCACCGTCCGGCCCGTTTCGGCCGAATTGTGGGACGGCAGCAACCTGCTGATCTCGGGCGCGAAGCTTCTGGCGGAACGCCTGCTGGGGGCCAAGACCCAGCTTGTGGAAAACGCCCAGGTTGACCGGCTGGAACCTTGATCCGTCCCGCCCGCACCCGTATCTAGGGTGCCAGAGGACGACCTCCCCTTGACGGGCGATCATGCCGGGACGACCCGGCCAGCATGAGGTTCGTCATGGCCTGGTTCTATCTTGTTCTGGCTGGTCTTCTGGAAATCGTCTGGGCTGTCGCGATGAAGCAGTCGGCAGGCTTCACGCGCCCCTTGCCCACGGCCGTCATGGTTGTCGGCATGGTCGCGTCCTTCTGGCTGCTGGCTGTCGCGATGCGGACGCTGCCGCTGGGCACCTCTTATACCGTTTGGGTCGGCATCGGCGCGGTCGGCGCCTTTCTTCTGGGCATCGTGCTGTTCGGTGAACCGGTCACGACCGCCCGCGTCACGGCCGCAGCCTTGATCCTTGCCGGCATCATCACCATGAAACTGGCCTCATAAGGGCGTAAACGATCCCAAAACGCACGCATTCGGCAATTTCCTTCCGTTGCCAAGGATGTTAAACCTCCTCGCCAGCCAAAGGAGTCTTCGCCATGCCCGCCTATCGTTCCCGCACCACCACCCACGGCCGCAACATGGCGGGCGCGCGCGGCCTGTGGCGGGCCACGGGGGTGAAGGACAGCGACTTCGGCAAGCCGATCATCGCCATCGTCAACAGCTTCACCCAGTTCGTGCCCGGCCACGTCCACCTCAAGGACCTGGGCCAGCTTGTCGCGCGCGAGGTCGA
>JAPSIP010000024.1:0-2594 GCA_031178645.1 Paracoccus sp. (in: a-proteobacteria)
CCAGTTCTGGCGCCGTTAGGCCGTAACGGTTTCGTGTCCGACCTGCTTGCAAGCGGTCGGTCAACGGCTTAGATGTAAAAACCACAGGGACAGTTCGAAAACGGAAATAAGAATGGCTGGCGACAAGCAGAACCTGCAGGACGCGTTTCTCAACCATGTCCGCAAGGCGAAGGTGCCCGTCACGATCTTCCTGATCAACGGTGTCAAGTTGCAGGGCGTCATTACCTGGTTCGACAATTTCTGCGTTCTTCTGCGCCGCGACGGCCAGTCCCAGCTGGTTTACAAGCACGCCATCAGCACGATCATGCCGGGTCAGCCCATTTCGCTGTACGAAGGCGAGGATTGATTGGCAGAACTTACTGAAACCGAAGCAAGACCCACCCGCGCCTATGTGATCCACCCGGATCTGGCCAGCCGCAACCAGCGGCGCGAACCCGAACATGCCCTGGCCGAGGCCGTGGCCCTGGCCCATGCCCTGCCGGGGATCGAGATCGTGGGCGACGAGGTCGCGCGCCTGCGCAAGCCTGATGCCGGCCGCCTGTTCGGCAAGGGCAAGCTGGCCGAGATTGGCGAGCGCCTGACCGAGGGAGAGGTCGATCTGGTGCTGGTGGACGGCCCGGTCAGCCCGGTGCAGCAGCGCAACCTGGAAAAGGACTGGGGCGTCAAGCTTCTGGACCGGACGGGTCTGATCCTCGAAATATTTGCCGACCGCGCGCGGACCCGCGAAGGCGTGTTGCAGGTGGAACTGGCCGCGCTGTCCTATCAGCGCACGCGGCTGGTCCGCGCCTGGACGCACCTGGAACGGCAGCGGGGCGGGCTTGGCTTCGTGGGCGGTCCGGGGGAAACGCAGATCGAGGCTGACCGCCGCGCCATCGACGAACAGATGACCCGGCTGCGCCGACAGCTGGAACGCGTGGTCAAGACCCGCACCCTGCACCGCGCCGCCCGCGCCAAGGTTCCTTATCCCATCGTCGCGCTTGTGGGCTATACCAACGCCGGGAAATCGACGCTGTTCAACCGCCTGACCGGGGCCGAGGTTCTGGCCAAGGATATGCTGTTCGCGACGCTGGACCCGACCATGCGCGCGATCCGCCTGCCGGGCGCCGGGGGAGGGCAGGGGCGCAAGATCATCCTGTCGGACACTGTGGGCTTCATCAGCGACCTGCCCACTGAACTGGTCGCCGCCTTCCGCGCCACGCTGGAGGAGGTGCTGGAGGCAGACCTGATCCTGCATGTCCGCGACATCAGCCACCCCGAGACCGAGGAACAGGCGGCCGACGTGGCCGAAATCCTCGAAAGCCTGGGCGTGGACGAAGATGTCGCCCTGATCGAGGTCTGGAACAAGATCGACGCGCTGTCCGCCGACACCCGCACCGCCCTGCGCCGCACCGATGCGCGCACGCAAGGCATCCAGGCCGTCAGCGCCCTGTCGGGCGAGGGTCTGGACGACCTGATCGCCGCCATCGACGCGCATCTTTCCGAAGC
Source organism: Paracoccus sp. (in: a-proteobacteria) (assembly GCA_031178645.1). Taxonomy (GTDB): domain Bacteria; phylum Pseudomonadota; class Alphaproteobacteria; order Rhodobacterales; family Rhodobacteraceae; genus Paracoccus. The sequence goes on from JAPSIP010000024.1 coordinate 1,486, forward strand.
CCTGGACGAGCCGAAGGCGGCGGCGGCAGTAACGCTGCCCTTCTCGGACGGTCGCCGCCGCGCCTGGCTGCACGAGGCCGGCGTCGTTGAGCGCGAGGAGTCGGGCGAGAATGGCGTGACGCTGCATCTTCTGTGGACCGAACGCCAGAAGGCGGGCTTCGAGGCACTGAGCGCACCGGACCAGGAGGACGACGCGTAGGCTGCGTGCTTGCACGCGCCTTCGTTGACACTGTTCCGGTGCGTGCAAGCAAGCACCCTGTGGTCGAAACAACAGGGCCTTACTCGGCTTTCAAGCCGCCCAATCCACCGGCTGCCGCCCCTGCTGTTCCAGCCACACATTGATCTGTGAAAACGGTTTGCTTCCGAAGAACCCCCGCCGCGCCGACAGCGGCGAGGGATGTGCCGTCGCAATCACCAGATCCTGCGCGCGCGGCAGCCCGGCCATCGCCTTCTGCGCATGGGTGCCCCACAGCAGGAAGGCCAGCGGGCCGTGCTTCTGCGCATCAGTCACGGCATCGCGGGCCAGCCGGTCCCAGCCCCAGGATGCGTGCCGCCCCGCATCCCCGGGCCGCACCGAAAGGGATGTGTTCAGCAGAAGCACGCCCTGATGCGCCCAACCCGACAGATCGCCCGTGGCCGGGGCCGCGCCGATGTTGTCGCGCAGTTCCGTGAAGATGTTCTTCAGCGACCGGGGCAGAGCCACCTCGGGCGCGACCGAAAAGGCCAGGCCATTCGCGTGACCCGGCGTCGGATAGGGATCCTGGCCCAAGATCACCACCCGCACCCGCTCGGGCGGTGTCGCCTCGAGCGCGGCAAAGACCAGGGCGGGTCCGGGCAGCCAGTCGTCCAGGCCCTCAAGCCGGTCGCGGATCGCGGGCCAGTCCTGCCGGAAGAAGGGCAGGTGGTCCCAGGCCTCCGGCGGCTTCATGCCTCGGGCGCCCCGGTGACTTGCGCCAGGCGGGTCAGGCGGTCCAGGGCCGCGCCGCTGTCGATGGATTCGGCGGCCATGACGGCCCCCTCGCGCAGATCGTCCACCTTTCCGGCAATCAGCAGCGCGGCCGCCGCGTTCAGCAGCACCGCGTCGCGATAGGCGCCGCGTTCCCCGGTCA
>JAPSIP010000024.1:2604-11739 GCA_031178645.1 Paracoccus sp. (in: a-proteobacteria)
CGAAAGGCGGCTGCGTTTTCCTGCGGCTCTCCACCGATGATGGCCTCGAACGGGTGGCGGGGCAGGCCCGCATCCTCGGGCGTCACGATGAATTCGCTGATCTCGCCGTTCTTCAGAGCGGCGACATGGGTTTCGCCCGCAATGCTGATCTCGTCCGTGCCATCGGCGCCGTGGACCAGCCACGCGGCCTCGCTGCCGAGGTCGCGCAGGACCTCGGCCATGGGGCGGATCCAGTCGGCGCTGAAAGCGCCCGTCAACTGCCGCCGCACCGAGGCCGGATTCGTCAGCGGCCCCAGCAGGTTGAAGACGGTTCTTGTGCCCAGTTCCGCGCGCGGCGGCCCGACATGGCGCATCGCCGGATGATGCATCGTGGCCATCATGAAGCAGATGCCTGCCTCGTTCACCGCCTGCTGCGCCACGGCAGGTCCGCCAAGCACATTGATCCCCATAGCGGTCAGCGCATCTGCCGCGCCGGATTTCGACGACAGGTTGCGGTTGCCGTGCTTGGCGACCGGTACGCCCGCGCCCGCCACCACAAAGGCCGTCGCGGTCGAGATGTTCAGCGTGCCCTTGCCGTCCCCGCCGGTGCCCACGATGTCGATGGCGCCTGCCGGGGCCTCGATCCGGTTCATCCGCTGGCGCATGGCGCGGGCGGCGGCGGCGATTTCGTCCACCGTCTCGCCCCGCACGCGCAGGGCCATCAGCAGCCCGCCGATCTGGGCGGGCGTCGCAGCCCCGTCGAACAGGGCGGAAAAGGCGGCCTCGGCCTCGGTTCCGGTCAGGGGGCGGGTGGCGGCAATGCCGATCAGCGGGCGGATGTCGGTCCCGCTCATGCCGCGGCTTTCCGGGGGGTGCAGCGGGCCAGGAAGGTGCGGATCATCTCGTGGCCGTATTCGGAGGCGATGGATTCGGGGTGGAACTGCACCCCTTCGACCGGCAGGGCCTCGTGGATCAGTCCCATGATCGTGCCGTCGTCCGAGGTCGCGGTGACGCGCAGGCAGTTGGGCAGGCTTTCCGGCTGCACCGTCAGCGAATGATAGCGCGTGGCCGTCAGGGGCGAGGGCAAGTCGGCAAACACGCCGGTGCCGTCATGGGTGATTGCGTCGGTCTTGCCATGCATGATCCGGTTGGCGCGCACCACCTTGCCGCCAAAGGCCTCTCCGATCGCCTGATGGCCCAGGCAGACGCCGAACAGCGGGATGGCGCGGTCGGCCGCCGCACGGATCAGGTCAAGGCAGATGCCGGCCTGCGCCGGATCGCAGGGGCCGGGCGAGATGACGATGCCTTCGGGCGCCATCGCCAGGGCTTCCTCGACCGTCAGGGCGTCGTTGCGGCGCACGACGACCTCGGCTCCGGCCTCGGCCAGATAATGCACGAGGTTCCAGGTGAAGCTGTCGTAGTTGTCGATCAGAAGGATCATGGTATGCGCCCTGATATGGTGGCGGTTTCCCCGCCCGGATGGGTCCGCTATAGATGGGGCAAAGCGCGCCGGGGGGTCAAGACCGGCACGGGCAAGAAGGGACAGATGGCACGCGGTTTCTGGACGGGTTTTTTGCATGGCGGGCTGGTCGGCGTCGCCGCCCTTGCCGCCTTGTCGCTGGCCGCGCCCCTGCCGCGACCCCTGCCAGGACCGGATGCCGAGGTAGGGCCGCAGCCTGCGCAGGCCAGTGATCTGCCAACCGCTGCCGACACCCTCGCGACCCCTAAGGTGGCAGAGACCAGCCCTTTGCCGCAGGCCAACGAAGCCGAGGAAGCGGTTGCAGACCCGCCCGCCGAGGCACCGCAAGCTGATGCGCCGGTCGCCGACGCCCCGCCCGCCGATGCCCCCGTCGCCGGGGCGGTGGATCTGCCTGTCGGGTCCGAGTTCGGGCGCGGCGGCGATGGCGCGCCCAGCCTGCCCGCGCCGCTTGCCTCGGAACGCCCCTCGGTCGCCGAGGCGCCCGCGGTCATGGCCCCCACCTCGGAACCCGCGCCGGTGGCGATCACCATGCCCGATCCGCGCCCGCAGCCGGCGGGCGACCAGGACGGCCCGGTCCAGAACGCCCCCACGGCGGGCGAGGATGCGCCGCAGCTTGACCGTCCCGCGATGCTGGCCCGCCCCGGTATTCCCGCGCTGCCGGGCCGCGCCGCCGCCGAAGGCCCGGACGCCGCACCGTCGATGCCGCTGGATCTGCCCGGCACCCCTTCCGCGCCGGGCTTGCCCGCGCCGGTGCTGGATCTTTCGCTGCCCCCCGACCTGTCGGATTTGCAAGGACTGTCGCGTGACTGAAGGCCTGACCCTGAACCCCGCCCTTGCGGCGACCTTTGCGCCCCCGGTGATGGAGGCCCGCCGCTGGCTGGCAGGCGTGACCTTTCCGGCGGATCGCCCGCTGATCAATGTCAGCCAGGCCGCCCCGGTCGAGCCTCCGCCCGTTGCGCTGCGGCAGGCAATGGCCGATGCGGCGATGGATCGCCCGGAAGCGCATCTCTATGGCCCGGTCCTGGGCAATCCCGACCTTCGCGCGGCGGTGGCGGCCGAGTTTTCCCGCAGTTATGGCGGAGCGGTCGATCCGGGGCAGGTGGCAATCACCCAGGGCTGCAACCAGGCCTTCTGCGCGGCGATCACGACGCTGGCGCGGGCTGGGGACCAAGTCATCCTGCCAACCCCTTGGTATTTCAACCACAAGATGTGGCTGGACATGCAGGGCATCACAGCGGTGCCCCTGCCCTGCGGTGACGGGCTGCTGCCCGATCCGGACCACGCTGCCAGCCTGATCGGCCCCCGGACACGGGCGATCGTGCTGGTGACGCCCAACAATCCCTCGGGCGCGGAATACCCGGCCGACCTGGTGGCACGCTTCTTCGATCTGGCGCAGGAACGCGGCATCGCGCTGATCCTGGACGAAACCTATCGCGACTTCGACAGCCGGACAGGCGCGCCGCATGACCTGCTGGCGCGGCCCGACTGGGACCGGACGGTGATCCAGCTTTACAGCTTTTCCAAGGCCTATCGGCTGACCGGGCATCGGGTAGGGGCGCTGATCGCCTCGGCCATGCGGATGGCGCAGGTCGAGAAGTTCCTGGACACCGTGGCAATCTGCCCGTCCCAACTGGGCCAGATCGGCGCGCTGTGGGGCATGGGCAACCTGCGCGACTGGCTGGCGGGCGAACGGGCCGAAATCCTGGCGCGCCGCGATGCGACGGTGGCGGCGCTGTCGGCCTTGCCGGGCTGGCAGGTTAAAAGCGCGGGCGCCTATTTCGCCTGGGTGCAGCATCCGCTGGCCGAATCCTCGGCCGATCTGGCGCGGCGGATGGTGACGGACATCGGCGTGCTGGCGCTGCCCGGCACCATGTTCATGCCGCCCGACGATCCCCAAGGCGCGCGCCACCTGCGCATCGCTTTTGCCAATGTTGACGCCCCCCGCATCGCTCAACTGGCCGAGAGGCTGGCAGGGCTTTCGGGTTGACAGGCTTGTGGCAAGGCCGCGCGCGTCCTAAAGACAAGGCCGACACGAGAAGGGGAAGCACCGGGCCATGAAGAACCTGCGGACACATGGAAAATCGACGATCGTCTGGGTGCTGATGGGCCTGATGGTCCTGGGCCTGGGCGGCTTCGGCGTGACCAGCTTTTCGGGCGGCTCGACCTCGATCGGGTCGGTCGGTGACACGACGATCACCGCCGACGACTATGCCCGCGCGCTTCGCAACCAGATGAACGCCTATCAGCAGCAGACCGGCCAGCCGATGAGCATGGCGCAGGCCCAGGCGATGGGGCTGCCGCAGGCCGTGCAGTCGCAGCTTGTGACCGCCGCCGCGCTTGAAGAACAGGCCCGCCGCATCGGCGTGGCCGTGGGCGACGAGAAGGTGCGCCAGACCATCCTGGAAGCGCCCGCCTTCCGCGGCCCGACCGGCAGCTTCGACCGCGCCGCCTATGCCGAGGTGCTGCGCCGCGAGAACCTGTCCGAGGCCGAGTTCGAGCGCGAAGTCCGCACCGACGAAGCCCGCCTGCTGATCCAGCGGGCCGTGGCGGGCGGCGTCAGCGCCCCCGAAGCGGCTGTCGAGACCACGGCGAAATGGATCCTCGAACGCCGCGACGTGGCCTGGCGCGAACTGACCGCCGACATGCTGCCCGCCCCGGTGGCCGAACCGGACGAGGAGACGCTGAAGGCCTGGCACAGCGCCAATGCCGACCGCTTTACCGCGCCCGAATTGCGCAAGATCACCTATGTCTGGCTGACGCCGGAAATCCTGGCGCCCGAGGTTCAACTGGACGACGCCGCCCTGCGCGCGGCCTATGATGCCAATATCGACGAATACCAGCGGCCCGAGCGTCGGCTGGTCAGCCGCCTGGTCTTCCCCTCTGCCGAAGAGGCCCAGGCCGCCAAGGCGCAGATCGACGCCGGCACCGCGCCCTTCGAATCCTTTGTCATCGAACGCGGGCTTCAGCCCGAGGACGCTGAACTGGGCGAGGTCGCCCAGGCCGACCTGGGCGCGGCGGGCGAGGCTGTGTTTGCGCTTGAACAGCCGGGCGTCGTCGGACCCTTGCAGACCGATCTTGGGCCTGCGCTGTTCTCGGTCCACGCCATTCTGAATCCCGTGAACATCCCCTTCGAGGAAGCCCAGCAGGATCTGCGGGCCGAGGCCGCGCTGGACCGTGCCGCCCGCACCATCGAGGACCGCATGGCCGAATACGAGGATCTGCTGGCAGGCGGCGCCACGCTGGAACAGGTGGCCGAGGAAACCGAGCTTGAGCTTGGCACAATCGAATGGTCCGCAGGCGCCACGCCCGAGGAAGGCAGCATTGCCGGCTACCAGGCATTCCAAGACCGCGCTGCCGAGGCCACGGAAGCAGATTTCCCGGAACTGGCCAGCCTGGATGATGGTGGAGTCTTCGCCCTGCGCCTGGACGAGATCGTGCCCCCGACGCTGCGCCCCTTCGAGGAGGTCCGCGACGAGGTCGAGGCCGACTGGCGCCGGGCCGAAACGCATCGCCAGCTTCTGGCCCTTGCCGCCGAACAGCGCCTGACCGCCGAGGCGCAAGGCCAGCCCACGCCGGAATGGACCGAGGTCGAGGATATCACCCGCGACGGCTGGATCGAGAACGCGCCGGCCGATGCGGTGGCCCGTGCCTTTACCATGACTGATCCCGGCGAGATCGAGATCGTGGATGCCGAGAACCGCGTGATCCTGCTGCGCCTTGACGCGGTGGATCAGGCCGACCTGGCAGGCGAGGATGCGCAGCGCATCACCGACGCGGTCGGCGACCGGCTGGCGCAATCGCTCCAATCCGACCTCTTCGACTATTACGCCCGCGCCGTGCAGCGCGAGGCCGGGATCAGCCTGGACCAGTCCGCGATCAACGCCATCAACGCGCAGGTCCAGTGATGGAACTGACCCCCGACTTTGCCGCCTTCGAGGCGGCCTGGAACGCCGGTCAGAACCAGCTTGTCACCATCCGGCTGGCCGCGGACCTGGATACGCCGGTCAGCCTGATGCTGAAGCTGGCCGAGGCCGCGCCCATGTCCTTCATGCTGGAATCGGTCACGGGCGGAGAGGTCCGTGGCCGCTACTCCATTGTCGGCATGAAGCCCGACCTGATCTGGGACTGCCGCGACGGCAAGGCCCGCCTCAATCGTCAAGCCCGATTTTCCGACGACTTCCAGCCCGACGACGGGCCCGCGCTTGACAGCCTGCGGGCGCTGATCGCCGAAAGCCGGATCGAAACCATGCCCGAGGGCGTGCCCCCGGTCGCGGCGGGGCTGTTCGGATACCTGGGCTATGACATGATCCGGCTGGTCGAACACCTGCCGGACGTCAATCCCGACCCGCTGGACCTTCCTGATGCGATGCTGATGCGGCCCTCGGTCGTGGCCGTGCTGGACGGCGTGAAGGGAGAGGTGACGCTGTGCGCGCCCGCCTGGCACGACGGATCCGACAATGCCCGCGCCGCCTATGCCCAGGCGGCGGAACGCGTGATGGATGCGCTGCGGTCGCTGGACCGCCAGCCTTCCGAACCCCGCGCCCTTGGCCACGACGCCCGGATCGGAGAGCCGGTGTCGAACTTCTCGAAGCCCGACTATCTCGCGGCGGTGGAAAAGGCCAAGAACTACATCCGCGCCGGCGACATCTTCCAGGTCGTGCCCAGCCAGCGCTGGCGGATGGATTTCCCGCTGCCGCCGCTGGCGCTGTATCGCAGCCTGCGCCGCACCAACCCGTCGCCCTTCATGTTCTTCCTGAACCTGGGCGGCTTCCAGATCGTGGGCGCATCCCCCGAAATCCTGGTGCGCCTGCGCGACGGAGAGGTGACGATCCGCCCCATCGCCGGCACCCGCCCCCGTGGCGCGGACGAGGCCGAGGATCGCGCGCTCGAGGCTGATCTGCTGGGCGACCAGAAGGAACTGGCGGAACACCTGATGCTGCTGGACCTGGGCCGCAACGACGTGGGCCGGGTGGCGAAGCCAGGGACGGTGAAGCCCACGGAACAGTTCGTCATCGAGCGATACAGCCACGTCATGCATATCGTCTCGAACGTGGTGGGTGAATTGCGCGAAGGCGAGGATGCGCTGTCCGCGCTGCTGGCGGGCCTGCCTGCGGGCACCGTGTCAGGCGCGCCCAAGGTCCGCGCGATGGAGATCATCGACGAGCTAGAGCCGGAAAAGCGCGGTGTCTACGGCGGTGCGGTGGGATATTTCGCTGCCAATGGCGAGATGGACATGTGCATCGCGCTGCGCACCGGCGTGCTGAAGGACGGTGCGCTGTATATCCAGGCGGGGGGCGGGGTCGTCTATGACAGCGACCCGGAATCCGAGTTCATGGAAACCGTGAACAAAAGCCGCGCCCTGCAGCGCGCGGCCGAAGGCGCGGCACGCTTCGTGCGCGGCAACTGACCCCAAATGAAACGGCCCCCGAAAGGGGGCCGCTCATGTCGTGGTGCGACGGGGGAATCAGTTGGTCGCCGGGGCGGTGCCTTCGGTGGCTGCGCCATCGGCCGGCATGGTGCCGTCGGCGGGCATCGCGCCATCCGCAGGCTCCATCGCTGCGCCGTCGGCCGGGGCGGCGCTTGGCGCCATCGGCTGGGTCGCGGTGGCGTCGGTGCCGGTCATGGCCGGATCGGTCGTGGCCGCCGCCGAGTCCGGCGTGGTGGTCATCGTGGTGCTGTCGGTGGCCATGCCGCCGCCAGCCGCATTACCGCCGGCGCCCGCTGCATCGGGGGCAGATTCCTGCTCGCGGAACACATATTCCGGCGCAGCCTCGGCCTCTTCCTGGGTCAGGTCGCTGGTGATCTGCTGGGCGTCATAGTTGATCGTCAGCTGGTCCCACGGAACCGCGATCTGCTTTTCACCGATGCCCAGGAAACCGCCGACGCCGATCACGGCAGCCTTCACGGTCCCGGCGTCGCCGTCGATGATCACGTCGTTGATTTCGCCGATCGAGTTGCCATCAGGCGAAGTCACGGTTGCGTCGCTGATCCAATCGATCCGCAGTTCATTGGCGGCCTGCTCTTGTTCGACCTTGCCGCTGGCAGCGACCTCGGCTTCGGCTGCGCCATCGGCGGCAGCCTCGGCATCGGCTTCCATCGGCGCGTCGGCCGCAGGCGCGGTTCCAGCGCCCATCGTGGTCGTGGTGTCAGTCGCAGGATCGGCGGGGGCAGGCGTCGTCGCTGCGTCCTGCGCGAAGGCCTGACCCATGATCAACGGCATGACTACGGCGGTGCTCAACATCAACTTGCGCATGTCTTTCCTCCTGATATGCCGCGCATAACTTGCGATGCGCGATTGAGGAAACAATGCCCGATTGGCCCGCTGGTTCCGACAACGGGCCTGAAAATCGGCCTCTGCGGCCCTAGTCCTCGCCGCGGTAGGGCTGGACGTATTGCAGCGCCATGTCCCAGGGGAAGAAGATCCAGGTATCCTGGCTGACCTCGGTCACATAGGTCTGGACCATCGGCTTGCCCTTGGGCTTGGCATAGACGGTGCCGAAATGGGCCTTGGGATACATCTCGCGGATCAGTTCCAGCGTCCGGCCGGAATCGACCAGGTCGTCGATCACCAGGATCCCTTCGCCGTCGCCCATCAGGGCGGGGTCCGGCCTGTTCAGAACCTCAAGCTGGCCTTGGCCCGCCTCGGCGCCGACGCCCTTGTAGGACCGGATCGAGATCGAATCGATGGTGCGGATATCCAGTTCGCGCGCGACGATCATTGCGGGAACCAGGCCGCCGCGCGTCACCGCCACGACGGCCCGCCAGTCGGACCCGTCCAGCCGCCAGGCAAGCGCGCGGGCGTCGCGGTGCAACTGGTCCCAGCTGACGTGGAACCCTTTCTCGTGGGGCAAGCGGTCGATCATGGCAGTCCCTCTCTCAGTGGCGCAGGATCAGCGACAGGCCCAGAAGGCCGATGGCCAGCCCCGCCGCGCGGTCGATCCAGAATTTGGCGGCATAATACCTGCGCCGCAGCCAAGGCAAAGCCATCAGCGACGCAAGCGCGGTATAAAATGCCAGTTCGACGGAAACTGCCGTCGCGTAAATCGCCAGCTTGTCGCCGGCCGTCAGCAGCACGGGAAAGATCGACAGCAGCACCGCCGAATAGAACAAGGCGGGCTTGGGGTTCGACAGGTTCAGGATCATCCCGCCCAGAAAGCCCATCCCGCGGCTGCTCTCGGCCGGGTCGGGCAGCGTGTCCGGGGCGTGCTTCCACATCTTCCAGGCGATCCAGACCAGATAGGCGCCGCCCAGGATCTTCAGCGCCACATAGGTCCAGGGCAGCGCGCGAAAGATGACGGTCAGGCCCAGCAGCGCGAAGATGCACCAGACCGATGCGCCGACGGCCAGCCCCCATCCATAGGGCAGGGAGCGCCTGCGGCCCAGGGCGAAGGCGCTTTGGCTGACGGCGATCACGCCCGGTCCGGGCGACAGGATCGCCACGGACAGGGTACCGACGAACAGGGCAATCTGATCGGCCGTGATCGTCATGGCGCGGCGGTCAGTCCTTTTTCACCGTCGCGATGTCGGGCGCGTCCACGGCCTTCATGCCCACGACGTGATAGCCCGCATCGACGTGATGCGTTTCACCCGTCACGCCTGCGCCAAGGTGGGACAGCAGATAAAGGGCAGAATTGCCCACATCCTCGGTCGTGACGTTACGGCGCAGGGGCGAGTTC
>JAPSIP010000284.1:0-490 GCA_031178645.1 Paracoccus sp. (in: a-proteobacteria)
CCGCCGACTTCGCCGATTTCGGGCGAGAGATCCGGGCGATCGAGGATCAGGGCGCAGACTGGGTCCATGTCGACGTGATGGACGGCCATTTCGTGCCGAACCTGACCTTTGGCCCGCCCGCCGTGAAGGCCTTCCGCCCGCATGTGCAGACCTTCATGGACGTGCATCTGATGATCGCGCCGGTGGATGCCTATACCGAAGCCTATGCCGAGGCCGGTGCCGACATGATCACCGCCCATGTCGAGGCGGGCCCTCATCCCCATCGCACCCTGCAGGCGATCCGCGCGACGGGGAAAAAGGCCGGTATCGCGCTGAACCCCGGCACCCCGGTCGAGGCGGTCGAATATCTGCTGGATCTGGCCGACATGGTGCTGGTGATGACCGTGAACCCCGGCTTTGGCGGGCAGAAGTTCATCCACAGCCAGGTGGACAAGATCGCCCGCCTGCGCGGCATGATCGGCGACCGGCCCATCCATATCCAGGTGGACGG
>JAPSIP010000284.1:500-2808 GCA_031178645.1 Paracoccus sp. (in: a-proteobacteria)
CTAAGACCGCGCCAATCGTGGCGAAAGCCGGGGCTGACGTGTTGGTCGCGGGATCGGCGGTGTTCAAGGGCGGATCGGTCGACCAGTCGCAGGTCTATGGCAGCAACATCCGTGCGATCCGCGACGCGGCGCAGGGGTTGGCGCTGTCGGCCTGATTACCAAGCGACGTCGCCCGGCGCGATCTGGCCAAAGACGTTTTCCCGATGCCAGCGCAGGTTTTCGGGATGGGGCGCATCTGTTGGGTCGCGCGGCGGGATCAACTTGCCGCCGGGCAAGAGCAACCGATCGACGACATCGGCCGGAACCTTGTTGCGTGAGACAAGGATGGAATTGTCTTCCGCAACCGAGATCAGACCTCGGTCGAACATCCAGTGCAGCGTCCCGGACAGGGCAAGACCGTTTCGCACAGAGTCGCTCCCCTGATGCTCGACAGGACGGATATGGGCCGCCTGAACCTCGGGTCGGCCGCCGCCGTTGCGCAGCCGCAACCCCGAAATGGCACAGCGATAGTCATAGGCGTCGCGAACCTTACGGCGGAAGGCGATGTCCCGATAGGATCTGCGCAACAGACGCTCGAGCACCGGGCGCTCGAAGGTCTGGGCGCCTTCGGCCATGTCGAAGGATTGGGGATCGTAGCGCCTGGCCTCGATCTCCTCGAGCTGCTGTGGCAGGCCAAGGTCAACGATCCTGGCAAAGTCTGGTTCGGTGATGCGGCGGACAGCCGATTGGGCAAGCCCGCCCGTCAACGGCGTTCCGTCCAGGCCTGTCAATGCCGACTCCAGCGGGCTGCCATCGAGCAGCCGTGGCACCTTGCTGTCGAAGGGCAGAAAGCTGCCGGGGCGGATCAGTGCAAGAAAGCGCCCCTCCTGATTTGGCTTCGGAATGACCCGGTCGATCTGCGCGGTGGCAAAATAGCCGCGTGGTCCTGCCTTCACAGGCTCGTAGTAAACGATCCAGTCGCCAACCGCCTCTTGCATGGCCTTAAGATACTGCCGCGGAAAATCGTAAACCTGGTCGGGCAGATCGTCATAGATCGACTCTGCCTTGTGCATCAGGACCAGCTTTACCATTTTTCCCCTCCTTCCCGCCTCGCAGCCCGGCCCTGAACCGCATCGACGCTTTCATGAAGGCAAAGGACGAGGCGACGGGATGCCACTGCAACCCTTATGCCGAGCAATGTTTGACATTCGCTCCTGCACGCGCATCCTGCGGCCAGCAACAGGAGATGGCAATGGATCTGGGCATCAGGGGGAAACGCGGGCTGGTCTGCGCGGCGTCAAAGGGCTTGGGGCGAGGCTGCGCCGAGGCCCTGGCCGAGGCGGGCGTGGATCTGGTCATCAACAGCCGGACCGAGGCTGACATCACCCGCACCGCCGATGAAATCGCGGCGAAATACGGTGTCAGCGTCACACCGGTCGCCGCTGACATCACCACGGACGAAGGCCGCACCAGGGTGCTGGAGGCGGTGGGCCAGGCCGATATCCTGGTGACGAACGCGGGCGGCCCGCCGCCGGGCGATTGGCGCGACTGGAACCGTGACGACTTCATCAAGGCCATCGACGCCAACATGCTGTCGGCCGTGGCCCTGATGCAGGCGCTTGTTCCGGGCATGATGGACCGGGGCTGGGGCCGGGTCGTGAACATCACCTCGCAATCCGTCCGCTCACCCATTGCGGTGCTGGGGCTGTCCAACACGGCGCGGGCCGGGCTGACCGGCTTTGTCGCCGGCGTGTCGCGTCAGGTGGCGGGGCACGGGGTCTGCGTGAACAACATCCTGCCTGGCATCCACGCCACCGACCGGGCCGACAGCCTGGACAAGGGCGTGTCGGACAAGCAGGGCATCAGCATCGAGGATGCGCGCCGCCAGCGGCAGGCAGGCATTCCCACCGGCACCTATGGCACGGCCGGGGATTTCGGCGCGACTTGCGCCTTCCTGTGCAGCCAGCAGGCCAGGTTCATCGTGGGGCAGAACATCCTGCTGGACGGCGGCGCGCTGAACGTGACGATCTAGGCCCCTTGCCCGGTCGCCAGGCGGTAATCGCGCAGGATCCGCGCAAGCTGGTCCTGCCGCGCCTGGCGTTCGCCCAATAGCCTGCACAGCCCCCGGGCGCGGGCCGAGATCCGCTGGCATTCGTCGGGATTAGCCCGCGCCCAGGCCAGCCTGTCAGGCAAATCGCCCCCGCCGGGGCGCAGGGGGATGTAATGCTGCCAGGGCTGGAACAGCGCCCGCGCAAAGACCTCCCACCCGTCCTCCTCCAGCAGGACGACAGAATGGCTGTTTGCCAGCGGCAGGAAATCATCGGGTCCC
>JAPSIP010000025.1 GCA_031178645.1 Paracoccus sp. (in: a-proteobacteria)
CGCCCGGGGGCATTGACCGTGTTTCCATCAAACGCCTCTCTCTCGGCCCGACTGCACGGGATGCCGGAAAGCACGCTGCGTCGTCACTTGGCCGCGCTGTGCCAGGCGGGATTGATCGACCGCTGCAACAGCCCCAATGGCAAGCGATATGCGACGCGCGACGGCCAGGGCCGGATTGACCGAGTCTTCGGCTTTGACCTTCGCCCCCTTCTGGACCGCGCCGCCGAGATCGCCGAGGCGGCCGAGGATGCGCGCGAGACGCGCCGGCTTGTGCGCAAGGCACGCCAGTCGATTTCCCTGCTGCTGCGTGATCTTGCAGAGACTCTTGGCGAACCTGGGGTGCAGTCCGCAGAAACCGCGCCTTGCTTGGCCGAGCTGCAGCGGCTGATGCGGCGCAAGCTGAATCTTGGCGCGCTTGGCCAAGTCGAATCCCGCCTGCTTTGCCTGCTTGCCGAACTGGGATCCCCGGCCAAAACACCGGAAATGAGCGCCAATGACAGCCAAAATGAGCGGCACCAACAGAATACAAACTCAGATGATCTTGAATCTGTAAGGGTCGAAGAGCCAAGCGAACTGCCGCCGCTGGCGCTTGTGCTGAAAGCCGTGCCGGATATCGCAACCTATGCCCAAGCGCCGGTCCGAAACTGGCGGGACCTGGCGGGGGTGGCCAATTTCGTCCGGCCCATGCTGGGCATCACCCAAGAGACTTGGAGCTTTGCCCGCCAAAGCCTGGGCGAGGGGCAGGCGGCAGTGGCCCTTTCGTGCATCCTGCAGCGCTTCAGCGACATTCGAAACCCTGGCGCCTATCTGCGCCGCTTGGCGCAAGCCGAGACGTTCCGGATTGGCCCGATGATCATGGCTTTGCTGCGGCGGCAGGATGCGGCGGGATCGTGCAGTTGACAGCTGTCAACTTTGAACCGAGGAGTGGCTGTGCGAGGTCAGGCAGGTCGATGAAGCAAGGAATAGCTGCATGTCTTGTTGCCCAAGACAGGGCGTCACCGCAGCTATCTCTACGACTGGCTGCCGCTGCAGACCAACCCCGTCCTTGCGGCGGGCCGTATTCTTGTGAAGGCTGGCTCTGATGGCAGTCCGGCCTCAGCTATAGGAGCGTTGCCTGCCAGGTTGTCGGCGCGTTTCAAGAACGCCGTTCAGGGCTGCCTGATGTTCAAGTCGGCCCAGAAGGTCGCGATATTCCGAATTGTGAGAGTAAGCCTGGATCGCCGCCATGATGATCTTCCAGTCATCGACAGAAACAGCGGGGCGAAACGCAAGGGCGCTGTGGGTTTGGCACATAGCAATACCTACAAACAGAATGCATAAAAACCAACAATACCCCGAAGTTGTTCCCGGACAACTTGACTTTTTGTATAGTGTTATTTTTTGCAAGTGATATCAAAGGCTTGTCTGACAGGATCCGGTTCCGGATGCCGCATAACGGGTATCAGGCCCGCACAGGGGCGGGAAACGACATGACCTTCGGCCTTGGAAAAGGCGCGGGCCCGGTGCCTGAGGCACCAGGCGAAGGGCGTCAGCCTTTCTTGGTGGAAAGGCCTGCGGGAAGCTCGATGTTGATCTCGAGGCTGGACATCTGGTCGCCCCGTTCCATGCGCACATCGACATCCTTGTCGCCGATGATGGGCACGTGCTTGCGGATCGCCGCGATGATGTCGCGCTGCAGCATCGGCAGGTAATCGGCCTCGGCCGTGCCGCTGCTGCGTTCATGGGCCAGAAGGATCTGCAGGCGATCCTTGGCGGTCTGGGCGCTTTGGGTCGGGCGCGGCTTGCGGACAAAGCTGAACAGGTTCATGTCGCACGCCCGAACAGCCGCTGGAACAGGCCGGGGCGGCGCTCGCCCTGGATGCGCATTTCCACCTGGGTGCCGGTCAGGCGCGAGATCGCGTCCTCATAGGCGCGCGAGGCGGCCGACGGTTCGTCCAGCACCACCGGCGTGCCCACGTTCGAGGCCTTGAGGATCGCCTTGCTTTCCGGGATCACGCCCAGAAGCGGCACGGCCAGGATTTCCAGCACGTCCTCGACGGTCATCATCTCGCCGCTGTCCACGCGGGCCTGGTCATAGCGGGTCAGAAGGACCTGGGCCTTGATCGGCTCGGCGCCGTCGGTTTCGGCGCGCTTGGTCTGGCTGCTGAGAAGGCCCAGAACGCGGTCGCTGTCGCGCACCGAGGACACTTCGGGATTGGTCACGACCACGGCCTCGTCGGCGTAATACATGGCCATCTGCGCGCCGCGTTCGATCCCCGCGGGGCTGTCGCAGACGATATAGTCGAACTCGGCCTTCAGCTCGTTCAGGATCTGCTCGACGCCCTCCTTGGTCAGGGCGTCCTTGTCGCGGGTCTGCGACGTGGGCAGGATGAACAGGGTTTCCAGCCGCTTGTCCTTGATCAGCGCCTGCTTCAGCTTGGCGTCGCCCTGGATCACGTTGATGAAGTCGAAGACCACGCGGCGTTCGCAGCCCATGATCATGTCGAGGTTGCGCAGGCCCACGTCGAAGTCGATCACGACCGTCTTGAAGCCCTGCTTTGCCAGCCCCGCCGAGATCGCCGCGGACGAGGTCGTCTTGCCGACGCCCCCCTTGCCCGAGGTGATGACGATGACGCGGCCCAGGGGCGCGTCCTTCTTGGCTTCCGATGTCATGCGATCACCTCCATGCGAAGTTTCTCGTTCTCCAGGTAAATATGGGTGCAGCGGTCGCGGGCGGCCCCGTCCAGCGTCTCGCTGGTCTGGTAAAGGCCCGCGATGGCTATCAGTTCGGCGTCTAGGCTTTGGCAGAAGATATGCGCGTTCTCGTTGCCGTGGCAGCCTGCCATGGCCCGGCCGCGCAGCGTGCCATAGACGTGGATATTGCCCGCCGCGATCAGTTCCGCCCCCGATGCGACCGATCCGATCACCGTCAGGTCGCCCTGGTCGGCCACGACCATCTGCCCCGACCGCACGGGCGAGCGGATGACCTTGTTTTCGGCGGGACGGGGCAGGGCAGGGGCTGCGGCAACCGGGGCAGGGGCCGGTTCGCGGGCGATCGGCGCGTCGCGGCCGGTGCTGACGGGGATCAGGCCCAGATCGCCCAGAAGCCCCGCATCGAGGCCCGGGGCGTTCTGGACGCCGAAGACCCGCAGATCCCGCTTCCGAAGCCGTTCCACCAGGTCGCGGATGCGGTCCGGATCCTGCAGGCCCGGGGCCTGGGCCAGGTCCAGCACCATGGGCGCGCCGGAAAAGAACTGCGGCGTGCGGCCCAGTTGTTCGCCAAGCTGGGCGTGGAAGGCGTCATCGGCGACATCGCTGTCGATCCGCAGGGCAAGAACGGTCAGGAACCTGCCGCGAACCTGGAACGGGGCAGTCCTGGCCGACGGCATGGCCTGTCGGGCACGGGCGTATCCTTCTGACACGTCGATCCTCTGCTCCTGCTCTGGCGGGTGGCGACTCGGATGTCGCGCCGCTCTTCGTTAGGGGGCCATTTCCCACGAAGCCCCCCAATGGGGAAAGACACCGCGTGCGTGCCGGCAGGAACCCGCCGACGCCCTTGACGTGTGATTGCCCCGCCCCGGCAGCCATGTCCAGCCCGAAGGCTTGGATGATGCGGCCAGGGGTGCGGGCTGCACCGAAAGGGGCAATCAAGGAATTGGCAAACGCGGCTGGCTTCCCCTCAGGCCGCCGGATCTTCCACCGCAAGGCCCTTGCCAGAGGAAGGGGCGGTCGCCTCGGTTGCCGGGGTTTCGGCATCGCGCGATGTGCGGCGCAGCACGATCAGGCCGGACCCGACGATCAGGGCGGCCCCGGCGATCATGCCCGTGGCCGGAACATCGCCGAACACGACAAATCCCAGCAGGGCGCCCCAGACCAGCAGCGAATATTGCAGCGGCGCCACGACCGAGGCATCGGCCAGCTTCAGCGACCGCGTGACCAGCATATGGGCCGCGGTGGCAACCACCCCCAGCAGGAACAGCAGGCCCAGGTCGGACAGGGACCGGACGGGCTGCCAATCGAAGGGCGCCAGCACCAGCCCGGCCAAGGTCGCGGCGACAAGCTGGAACAGAACCAGGTCGCGGTCCGGGGTTTCGCGCAGGGACCGGCCAAGGATGACCATCGCGGCAAAGGCCGCCGTGCCCAGCAGCGCGAAAAGGACGCCCAGCCCGGACACCTGCAGCGACGGGGCCAGCAGGATCAGGACGCCCGCAAAGCCCACCGCGACGGTGGTCCAGGTCTTTGCCGAAACCCGTTCGCCCAGCAGAAGGGGGGAAACCGCCACGACATAGATGGGCGCGGCCATCCAGAAGGCCATCACGTCGACCAGCGGCATGTAGAAGACGGCCAGGTAGAAGCAGAACACCTCGGCCGTGGCGCAGATCGCGCGAAGGGCCTGCAGGCGGGGACGGGGGGCCGACTTGACCCGTGCCACGACGCCCTTTCCGCGCAGGAAGAAGGGCGCCATCATCAGCCCGGCCGCAAGCGACCGCAGCAGGATCACCTGGGCGACCCCGTAATCGGCCACCAGCCACTTGCCGATTGTGTCGTTCAGCGCGAATGCCGCCATGCCCAGCAGCATCAGCAGCGCGCCGGCCAGATTGCCTGACATCCAGAATCCCGCCTCAAGCCCGTTTGTCGTCATGCCCGCGGCGCCGTCACCGGCGCCGCGGGTTGTCTGAAAGCCGCCGGATCAGTTGCCCGCGCGCAGTTCCGCCAGGGCCGCCTGCACCTGGTCCACGACATCGGCGCCGATCGCGTCCTTGTGCTTTTCATAGACGACCTGCGACTTCTCCAGCATCTCCTCCTGGTCCTCGGGCGAGATGGTGTTGAACTTCAAACCGGCCTCTTGCATCTTCGCCAGCGATTCCTGGTTCAGCTTCTGGATCGCCTCGCGTTCCACATCGCGGCCGACGACCGCGCAATCGCGCAGCGCCTGCTGTTCTTCCGGCGAATAGGTGTTGAAGATCGCCTTCGAGAACAGGAACAGGAATGGCGTATAGGCGTGCTTCGTCTCGCTGATGTATTCCTGCACCTCGTAGAACTTCGAGGTGTCGATGGTCACGTAGGGGTTTTCCTGCGCGTCGATCGCCTTGGTTTCCAGGGCCGAGAAGACCTCGCCAAAGGACATGGGCGTCGCATTGGCCCCGAAGTTCGAGAAGGTGTCCAGGAAGATGTTGTTCTGCATCACGCGAACCTTCATCCCCTCGAAGTCTTCCCACTGGGTGATGGGCCGCTGAGAGTTCGACATGTTGCGGAAGCCGTTTTCCCAATAGGCCAGGTTGACCAGGCCGACCTCGTCCAGCTTCTGGTTCAGCATGTCGCCGAATTCGCCGTCCATGATGGCATAGGCTTCTTCCGGGGTGCGGAACAGGAAGGGCAGGTCGAAGACGCCAAGCGCGGGCACCATCCCCACCAAGGGCGAGGACGAGGTGACGACCGCTTCCTGCAGGCCGCTGCGCAGCGCCTGCGTGGCCTGCAGGTCGCCGCCAAGCGCGCCGCCCCAGAAGCCCTGCATCTTCATCATGCCGCCGGTCTTTTCGTCCAGGCAGGCCTGCATCGCCTGCATCCCGGTATTGACCGGGTGGTCTTCGTTGATGCCGTTCGACACCCGGAAGGTGCGTTCCTGGAACTGGGCCAGGGCCGGCCCGGCTGCGGTCAGTGCGGTGGCCGCGCAGAGGGCGGCGGTCAGGATGGTGTGTTTCATGGTATTTCCTCCCGTTTCGTTTGTCTTCTAGGTCAGTGGAACCAGTTCGCCGGAACGATGACGATGCTGGGGAATGCCACCAGCAGCAGCAGCACCAGGATCTGCGCGATCAGGAACGGCCAGACGCCGACGATCACCTTGCCCAGCGGCACGCGCCCGACGCCGCTGACGACGTTCAGCACCACGCCGACCGGCGGGGTCAGCAGCCCGATGCAGCAGTTCATGATGAACATGACGCCGAAATAGATCGGGTCGATGCCCGCCTTGGTGATGATGGGCATCAGCACCGGGGTCAGGATCAGGATCGTGGGCGTCAGGTCCAGGGCGGTGCCGACGATCAGGATCAGGATCATGATGGCCAGCATCAGCAGCTTCGGATTCTCGATCAGCGGCTCGATATAGCCGGTGATCTCGGCGGGGATGTTGGCGGCGGTGATCAGCCAGGCCGATACCAGGGCCGCGCATACCAGGAACATGATCGCAGCCGTTGTCCGCCCGGCCGCGATCAGCACCGCCGGCAGGTCGGCCAGCTTCAGTTCGCGATACACGAACATGCCGACGAACAGGGCGTAGAAGGCGGCGATCACGGCGGCCTCGGTCGGGGTGACGACGCCCAGCTTGATGCCGCCCAGGATGATGACGGGCATCCCCAAGGCCCAGACTGCCCGGCCCGAGGCCCGTCCCCGCTCGGCCCAGCTTGCGCGGGGCAGGGCCTCGACCCGGTCGTTGCGGGCCACGATCATCCAGGTGGCGGCAAGCGAAAGGCCCATCAGGACGCCCGGCACGATGCCCGCCATGAACAGCTTGGAGATCGAGACATTGGCCGCCACGCCGAAGATGATGAAGGCCATCGAAGGCGGGATCACCGGGGCGATGACGCCCCCCGCCGCGATCAGCCCGGCCGAACGCGGCACGTTATAGCCCGCGCGCGCCATCATCGGGATCAGGATCGCGGCCAGAGCGGCCGTGTCCGCCGCGGCCGAACCCGAGATCGAGGCCATGATGACCGCCGCGATGATCGCCACAAGACCAAGGCCGCCGCGGATATGGCCCACGCAGGTGATGGCAAAGTCGATGATGCGCTTGGACAGGCCGCCCGCGTTCATCAGCTCGCCCGCGAGGATGAAGAAGGGGATCGCCAGCAGCGTGAAGGTGTCCGCCCCGATCAGCATGTTCTGGGCGATGATCTGCGTGTTGAACATACCCATGTAGGACATCAGCACCACGCCGCAGAAGATCAGCGCGAATGCGACCGGGGCGCCGATGGCCATGGCCCCCAGCAGCGAGACGATGAAGATCAGCAGCGTCATTCCTGATGTCCCCGGGTGCTGCCCTCGGGCAGGCTGTGGCCATGGTCGCCGCCGAAGCTGTTGAGTTCGGCCTCGGTGATCCTGCCGGTCAGCAGGCGGAACAGCCGCTCGGCCGTGATGACGATGATGCCGATCCCGGCGAACAGGCCGATGCCGTAAACCCAGGCCATCGACAGGCCGGTGACAGGCGCGCTCATGCTGGCGTTGATGGGCAATTGCTTCCAGGTGCCCAGCGTCAGCACGCCCGCGCAGCCCAGGATCAGCAGGCTGGACAGGCCCATCAGCACGGTGCGGCCGCGCCGGCCGAACTGGGCCACGACGGTTTCCATCCCCATGTGCTGGTGGTGGTGATGCGCCACGACCGCGCCGATGAAGGTCAGCCAGACAAAGGCAAAGCGCGCCAGCTCGTCCGACACGGCGATGCCCGAGTTCATGGTATATCGCATGACGACATTGACGAAGACCATGATCGCCATCGTGGCCAGCAGCAGGGCCAGAAGGATGTCGAGGAACCGGAAGAACAGATGCACGGCCCTTGCCATGTCAGATCCTTTCGCCAAGGCCGCGCCCGACCAGATTGCGCATCAAGGCGCCCACGCCGAAATCCCATGGGGCGCAGCGGTCCGTGCGGTCCACCCAGTTGACCAGCCGGCCCAGGCGGGGGGACGCGATCTCGACCCGGTCGCCCACCTCGTGGGTGAAGCCCTGGCCCGCGCCCCGGCGGTCCTTGACCGGGGCGAACATGGTGCCCAAAAACAGCACCGCCCCGTCGGGATACTGGTGCGATCGGTTCAGAAGCTGGCGGACCAGATCGGCGGGGCTGCGGCTGATCGCCTCCATCGGGCTTTCGCCGGTCATCACGAAGCCGTCCTCGCCCTCGACCCGCAGGGACACGCGCAGCCGGTCCAGGTCGGCTTGGGTGAAGCCCTCGTCGAACAGGCGGATGAAGGGGC
Source organism: Paracoccus sp. (in: a-proteobacteria) (assembly GCA_031178645.1). Taxonomy (GTDB): domain Bacteria; phylum Pseudomonadota; class Alphaproteobacteria; order Rhodobacterales; family Rhodobacteraceae; genus Paracoccus. Next base: position 7,947 of record JAPSIP010000025.1, read on the forward strand.
CGATGGCGCAGGATGCGTTGTTGTCCTTGGCCTTGCCCAGCAGCAGGGCCGACCGCCCCTCGACATCGCGCAGGTTCACATCGTTGCCAAGGGTCGCGCCCAGGATCGTGCCGTCCGAGCGGACGACCAGCACGACCTCGGGTTCGGGGTTGTTCCATTCCGACATGGGATGGATGCCAACGGTGTCGCCGCATCCGACCGCCGACATGGGCTGGGCCTTGGTGAAGATCTCGGCATCCGGGCCGATGCCGACTTCCAGATACTGCGACCACAGGCCCATTTCCTGCAGCAGCGCCTTGACTTGCCCGGCCTTTTCCGACCCGGCCTGGACGCCGCGAAGGCTGTCGCCGATCACCGGGGCCAGGCGGGCGCGCACGTCCTGGGCGCGGGCGCTGTCGCCGCGGGCCTGTTCCTCGATCACGCGCTCTAACATGCTGTCGGCAAAGGTGACGCCTGCGGCCTTGACGGCCTGCAGGTCGACGGGCGCCAGCAGGCGTCCTGCCGTTCCGTCCAGGAAATCCTCCAGGGGTCCAAGATCGGGCAGTCCATCGGCCGTGACCGATGCCATCAGGTCATGGCGTTCCAGAAGGCCGGACATGGTGGCCGACATGGCCGAAAGATCGAACAGGCGTCCGTCCCGCAGAACGACGGGGCAGGGGCCGCCCTGCCGGTCGGACCAGACCCGACCCAGCAGGATCGCGCGATCCGCATCCTCCGGCAAAAGCATGGATGCCTTCAGGCCCTGCGTTGAAGCCACTCGTTCCCCTCCTTCAGGTCGGTGCCCTCCAGCACCGGGTTGTCGATGTCAGACAACCGTATGATCGGACCATAACGATTTTTCCGGCACCTTGTCCACGGGAAACTTTCCCCGGCCGGCGGTGGTCTTCAGGCATAAACCTCCAGTTGCAGGGCCACGCGTTCGGCGGAATTGCGCATATGGGTCCGCATCGCTTCCCTTGCGCGCAGCGGATCGCGCGCGGCGATGGCATCGCGCAATTCGCTGTGCTCACGCCGCACGACGGCCACGATCTCGACCAGTTGCAGCCTTTCGCGCGAGGCAACGATGGTCTGCATGATCCGGTCGGAAATGGCGCCCAGGAACTGGACGAAATAATCGTTGCCGGTCGCCACCGCGATGGTCCGGTGGAAATCCAGGTCGGCGATGATGCCGTCATTGGCCCTTTCGCCCGTGGCGGTGATGCGGGCCAGGGCCTCGTCCATCTGCTGCAGATGGTCGGCTCGGTGATAGGTCGCGGCCAAGCCCGCAGCCTCGATCTCCAGCGGGACACGCAATTGGAACAGGTCGCGGAAGGCGTGCTTGTCCATCTGCCCGCCGTCGTCCAGGCGGATGTGGCGCGTCGGACGATCGATCACGAAGGCGCCGACGCCCTGGCGGGTCTCGATCATCCCCTCGTTGCGAAGCTGGGCGATGGCTTCGCGGATGACGGTCCGGCTGACGCCGAAGCTTTTCGACATGGCAAGTTCGGTGGGCAGCTTGTCGCCGGGCTTCAGCGCGCCCTTCTGGATCTGCCGCGAGAATTGCGTGGCGATGCGGGTCGGCAGGTGTTCGGTACGCATGATCTGGGTAAAATCGCCGCTCATCATCCAACTCCTGTGGGTTCTGCCTGGGGCTGGGTCATCGCAGATCGACCTGGCAGCCCGGGTTCATCGTCATCTTCGGGTCTAGCGCGTTCTTGACCAGGGCAAGAAGCTGGCGTTTCACCGCAGGCAGGCGAACATCGAGATCGGCCTTCTTCAGCCGCCCGATGCCATGTTCCGCGCTGATCGACCCGTCATAGCGGTCCAGCACCTCGTTCACGATCTTCTTGGCCGTCAGGATCTGGGCGTCGATGCCGGCAGGGCCTTGGCCGAAGTCCGGCAGGACGTTCAGGTGCACGTTGCCGTCGCCCACATGGCCATAGGACACGCAAATGCAGCCGGGCATCTGGGCGGTGACCGCGGCCTCGGCCGCGGCCACGAAATCGGCCAGGCGCGACAACGGCACCGACACGTCGGTCCGCAGGTGCCGGCCCCGCTGGGCCTGGCCCAGGTTCATGCCTTCGCGGATCGCCCAAAGGTTGCGGGCCTGGGCCTGAGATTGGGCGACCACCCCATCGACGGCCAGACCGGATTCGAAGGCCGCTTCAAGGAAGCGGTGCATCAGGTCGTCGATATCCACCAGGCCCGAACCCGACATCTCGATCAGGGCATAGGCGGGATAGGCGGCCTCGAGCGGGATCGGCAGATCCGGCATCGCCTCTCGTGCAAGGTCGATGCCCAGGGGGGGCATGAATTCGAAGGCGGACATCAGGTCGCAGCAATCGCGGCGCGCGCGGCGGTAAAGCTCGATCGCGTCCTCCAGCCGGGGCAGGGCGACCAGGGCGGTGGCGACCTTGTCGGGGGCGGGCAGCAGCTTGATCGACACGGCGGTGATGATGCCCAGCGTGCCTTCCGCACCGATGAAAAGCTGCTTGAGGTCGAGGCCGCTGTTGTCCTTGCGCAGTTGCGACAGCCCGTCGAACAGCTGGCCGTCGGGCAGCACCACCTCCAGCCCCAGGACAAGTTCGCGCGTCATGCCATAGCGCAGCACGTTCACCCCGCCCGCATTGGTGGACACATTGCCCCCGATCTGGCAACTGCCCTGCGCGCCAAGGGTCAGCGGGAAATACAGGCCCGCCGCTGCCACGGCGTCCTTGACCTGTTCAAGAACCGCGCCCGCCTCGACCACGGCGGAAAAGTTGTCGGGGTCCAGGCAACGGATGCGGGACATGCGTTCAAGCGTGACGACCACCTGCCTTGCGGGGTTGTCGGGCAGGGCGCCCAGCACCAGCCCGGTATTGCCGCCCTGCGGAACGATCTGCAGATCCAGGTCCACGGCCGCGCGGACGCAGGCCTGCACTTCCGCGGTATCGCGCGGGCGCAGGACCGCAAGCGCGCCGCTTTGCACGTCGCCATGCCAGTCGCGGCAGTAAGGCAGGACCGCATCGCCGGTCAGCACGATCTCTGGCCCCAGCATCGCGGCCAGCCGTTCTGCTGGGGAAAGGCCCGTGTCATTGCCGGAAGCCAAAGCCGCCATGTCCGGCAGTCCCTGTGGATCGTTCATCGTCGCGCCTTACAGATATTTATGTTTGCAGGTCATCAGACAATCATACTAATCTAAATCATCCGGTTTTCTAGCCGGAACTGGAGAAGGAGCGCGCAAATGCATGTGCTGACCATCGGGGCCGCAGGAATGTTGGGCCGAAAGCTGACGCAACGGCTTGTGCAGACGGGCGAACTGGCGGGAAAACCGCTGGAGGCGCTGACCCTTGTCGACGTGGTCGCGCCCGACGCGCCGGAAGGTTTCGACGGCCAGTGCCGCCTGGTTGCCGCGGATCTGTCCGCGCCCGGCACCGCCGCGCAACTGATCCAGTCACGGCCCGACGTGATCTTCCACTTTGCCGCCATCGTGTCAGGCGAGGCCGAGGCCGATTTCGAAAAGGGCTACCGCATCAACCTGGACGCCACCCGCGACCTGTTCGAGGCGATCCGCCACGCCCATGTTGCCGACGGCTATTTCCCGCGCGTGGTCTTCGCCTCGTCCATCGCGGTGATGGGGGCGCCGCTGCCTTATCCGATCCCGGACGATTTCCACGCGACGCCGCTGACCAGCTATGGCACGCAGAAGGCGATCACGGAACTGCTGCTGGCCGACTACACGCGCCGCGGCTTCTTCGACGGGATCGGCATCCGGCTG
>JAPSIP010000285.1 GCA_031178645.1 Paracoccus sp. (in: a-proteobacteria)
AGTCCGAATACCTGATCGAGATGGAGGACGCGGTTGTCGTCACCCGCCCTGCCGAGGACGACATCAAGCTGCACCAGGCCATCAACCTGACGGCGGCGGGCGCGCTTGGCGGGGGCTTCTGGGGCACGTTCATCGGGCTGATCTTCCTGAACCCGCTGATCGGGGCGGCGGTGGGGGCGGCCTCGGGGGCGCTTGCAGGCAGGCTGTCGGACGTTGGCATCAACGACGACTTCATGCGCGACACGGCGCGTGCCCTGCCGCCGGGCGGATCGGCGGTCTTCGTGCTGCTGCGCAAGATGACGGCGGACAAGGTGCTGGACCGGCTGCAATCCTTCCACCACCGGGGCCGGGTCCTTCAGACCTCGTTGTCGCAACAGGATGAGGATCGGCTGCGCGACGCCCTGTCCGGCAATGCCGCGTCCGTCCCGCCGGTGGTGCCGCCGGCCACAGGCGCTTGACGCAAGCCGGGGCCGCATGAGACAGGGCGGCGCATGGTCCTGCGCATCCTCTTCAGCCCGCCCGCCGACGATCCCGCGTCGGACATGCGCCCGATTCGCTGGCGTCCCCTGCGGCGGCTGCTGATCTGGACGCGGTGGCTGGCGCTGCGTTTCCTGGCGCTGATGCTGGGGCTGGTGATGTTCTATGCCTTGGTCAACCCGCCCACGACCTGGACCATCGCCTCCGAGGCGACCGCGCCGCGGGCCTGGGTGAACCTCGAGGACATCTCGCCCGCGATGCGCCGGTCGGTGGTCGCGGCCGAGGATGCGAACTTCTGCCTGCACTGGGGCTTCGACATGGTCGAGATCCGCAAGGTCGTGGCCTCGGGGTCGGCGCGGGGGGCATCGACGCTGACCCAGCAGACGGCCAAGAACGTCTTTCTGTGGCAGGGGCGAAGCTGGACCCGAAAGGCCTTGGAAACCGCCTTCACGCCGATGATCGAGGCATTCTGGTCCAAGCGCCGCATCCTCGAGGTCTATCTGAACGTGGCCGAGTTCGGGCCGGGCATCTTTGGGATCGGGGCGGCGGCGCGCGAATATTTCGGCACCACGCCCGACAAGCTGACGCCCGTGCAGGCCGCGCGGCTGGCAGCCGTGCTGCCCTCGCCCAAGACGCGCGGCGTCAACCGGGCCTCGAACCGGTCGCGCGCGATTGCCGACGGGGCGGCCACCATTCAGCGCGACGGACGCGCCGATTGCTTCGCTGCTGCCCGCGCCGGTTGAAACGCGGCGGGGGCAGGCTTATCAAGGCCGGATTGCGAAGCAGGGATTCTTGAAGCAGGCGATGAACAGCAACACCCAGACCACGCGGCTTTATCACACGGCGCTGTCACCTTTCTGCCGCAAGGTGCGGCTGGTGCTGGCCGAGAAGAAGATCGAGGTCGAGCTGGTCGAGGAGCGTTATTGGGAAAGCCCGCCCGACCTGAAGCGGCGCAATCCCGCCGGTAAGCTGCCGGTCCTGCGCCATCGCGGCAACATGCTGGCCGAAAGCCAGGCGATCATCGAATACCTGGACGAGGCCGTGCCCTCGCCCGCCCTGATGCCCGCCACGCCGCTGGAACGGCACGAGGTGCGCCGGCTCTGCGCCTGGTTCGACGACAAGTTCAACGCCGAGGTGACGGTGCCGATCCTGACCGAGCGGGTCTGGAAGAAGGTCACCCGCCAGGGCTATCCGGACAGCCGCGTGGTCAAGGAAGGCCTGCGCGCCATCAAGGAGCATATAGACTATCTGACGACGCTGCTGGAAACCCGCCGCTGGCTGGCCGGGAACAGCCTTTCGCTGGCCGATTTCACCGCCGCCGCGCATTTTTCCTGCCTGGACTACATCTCGGACGTGGACTGGGACCGGTCGGAATCCTTGCGCGACTGGTATGCGACGATCAAGTCGCGCCCGGCCTTCCGGTCGATCCTGGCCGACCAGGTCCCGGGGATTCACCCGGCCCCCCATTATGCCGAGCTTGACTTCGGATAAGGCCGGGGGCGCTTCGCCCCCCGGACCCCCTGAGGATATTTTCGCACAGAAGATGAAGCAGGCCTTGGCCGCCCAGGCGGAAAAGGTCGGGTTTTCGCGGATGCGGGTCACGACGCCGGATGCCGTTCCGGAGGTGGCCGAACGGTTGCAGCAGTTCCTGGAGGCCGGGCGGCAGGGGCAGATGGGCTGGATGGCCGAGCGCGCGCATTGGCGCGGCAACCCGGCGGCGCTGTGGCCCGAGGCCAGGTCGGTCATCGTGCTGGCCGAACTTTACACCCCGGACCATGACCCGCTGGGCGTGCTGGACCAGCCAGACCGCGCGGCGATCAGCGTCTATGCCCAGGGCCGCGATTATCACGACCTGGTCAAGAAGCGCCTGAAGCAGCTTGGCCGCTGGCTGCTGGAACAGGTTCCGGGCGAGCAGATCAAGGTCTTCGTGGATACCGCGCCGGTGATGGAAAAGCCGCTGGCGCAGGCGGCGGGGCTGGGCTGGCAGGGCAAGCACACCAATCTTCTGTCGCGCGATCTGGGAAGCTGGTTCTTCCTGGGCTCGATCTTCACGACCGCCGCCCTGCCTCCGGATGCGCCCGAGGTTTCCCATTGCGGATCCTGCCGCGCCTGCCTGGACGCCTGCCCGACAGGAGCGTTCCCCGCCCCCTACCAGTTGGATGCGCGGCGCTGCATTTCTTATCTGACGATCGAGCACAAGGGTCCGGTCGATCCCGAACTGCGCCCCCTGATGGGCAACCGCATCTATGGCTGCGACGACTGCCTGGCGGTCTGTCCCTGGAACAAGTTCGCCCAGGCCGGGTCC
>JAPSIP010000286.1 GCA_031178645.1 Paracoccus sp. (in: a-proteobacteria)
CGCACAGTATATCGGCACGCGGGAAACCTCGCTTGCCGGGGCGGAATACGACCCCGCGACCGGCATGGCCGAGGTAACCGTGCGTTTCGTGGGCGAACTGATCGCCGTCACGCGCGACGCGCAGGGCAACGTGGTCGAGGGCGATCCCAAGGCCGCGCGCAAGCAGCGCGACACCTGGACCTTTGCCCGCCCGATGGGTCAGGACGATCCGAACTGGCAGCTTGTCGCGACCGGCTGATGGGCCGCCGCCGGGGCTTGACGCCCGAGGACAAGGAGCTGTGGGCCCGCATTGCCCGCACCGCCATTCCGATGCATCCCGAACGGCCAAAGCCCGTCGAGACGGGACTTCGGCCTGCGCCCAAGCCGGTGGCGCCGCGCCCGGCCCTGCCCGACTTCACCATCGGCCAGGCTGCGACCGGCCGATCCGTCGCTTCGGTTCCGCATTTCCCCACGCCCGCGCAGCGGTTGTCGCAGCAGCCGCTGCGCATGGACCACAAGACCCATCGCCGCATGGCCCAGGGCAAGCTAGTGCCCGAGGCGCGGCTGGATCTTCATGGCATGACCTTGGCCGTGGCACATCCCGAACTGATCCGCTTCATCCTGTCCTGCCATGCCAACGAACACCGGCTGGTGCTGGTCATCACCGGCAAGGGCAAGGGCGATCACGGCCCCCTGCCGACCCGGCCCGGCGCGCTGCGCCACCAGGTGCCGCACTGGCTGCACATGCCGCCCTTGTCCGGCATCGTGCAGCAGGTGACGGCTGCCCATTACCGCCACGGGGGCGAAGGGGCGTACTACGTCTATCTGCGCCGCAGGGGCTAGAAGGCAGGGCTAAAAGGCTGGCGACAGAACCACCTGCACCGCCTGTTCCACCCTGCTGACCGCGCCGCCGATCAGGCCGGGTTCCGCGCCGCCTTCATCGGGCAGGATGCGGTCCAGCCTTCCCGTCCGCGACAGGATCCGTTGCAGGGCGGGCGAATCGGCGACATTGAAATGGCCAAGCCCCGTGTCGAAGGCCCGCGTGTCGATCACGATCACTTCAAGGTCGGCCACCGGGCCGGCATCGGGGATGTTCCCCAGCCGCAGCGGCTCGTCCGAGATCAGCGCCGAAAGCTGCAAGACCCGGTCGCCGGGCGAGGTCATGATGACAAAGGGCTGGGGCAGCGGCCCGATCGCGCGCACCTGGGACCGGAACAGGCGCAGGTCCAGGTCGGGCGAGATCAGCACCACCCCGTCGATCTGGTCCACCAGGTCGCGCCGGCCCGACAGGGTCATCTGGCGCAGCCCTTCCATCACAAGCTGGCTGCCCATCGAATGGGCCATCAGCACGATCTTGCCCCGGCCGCGGACGCGCGACAGCCCCTCGATCGTCTGGACCAGCCCGTCGCGCGAATAAAGCGCGCCGTCCCTGTCGCCCGAATATGCATAGGGCTTCATCCGCGACGGCCAGGAAAAATGCGCGTGGATCCCCGGCAGTTGCAGGTCATGGGCAAGCTGCGCGGTCCGATAGACGCCCTCGGCGAAGCTGTAGTTATAGCCATGCACGAACAGGATGATGTCGCGATCATCGGCGGCGCGGCCCACGAGGTCACGTTCGATCGCGCGGCGGAAGGCCGCGGCATCAGACAGGCGGCCCCCGCCGCTGACCAGGAACTGCCGGTCGGGATCGCCACCCGGACGGGGATAGGCCAGGCTGCCCGGCGCGCGGTCCGGCGGCACGGACACGTCGATGCGCGAGAACCAGGGCTGCGGCAGGTGTGCGCCCGACAGGCTGCGCTGCGAGGCGGTCCAAACGGTTTCGGCGCTGCGGGGCTGGTATCCCTCGGGCGCCATCATCAGCGCGCCGCGCGGCGCACAGGCCGCAAGGGACAGGACCAGGAACAAAAGAAGATGCCGCAAGCGTCACCTTTACGGGAACGGTTGCGGCAAAATTGTCAGAGAAACAGGCCCCCGGCCAGATCCTTTCGGAACGGGATCAGCCGTAATTGGCCTTGGGTCCGGCAAAGTACCAGATGATGAGGCCCAGCACCGGCAGGATCGCGATCAGGGCGATCCACAGGATCTTGGTGCCCATGCTGACATTCGTGTTGATGACGGACGCGATCGCCCAGACATCCAGCACGAAGATGATGATTCCGAAAACATAACCCATGCCAGTCCCCCTTTTGGTGCCAACCCGGAAGCGCGCCGAGCGGTTCCTTATAGCACGTAACGCGACAGATCGGTGGACCGCGCCAGATCGCCCAGATGGCGTTCGACATAGCCGGCATCGACCTGCACCGTCTCGCCATCCTTGTCGGGGGCGCTGAAGGACAGTTCCTCGAACACGCGCTCGATTACGGTATAAAGGCGACGCGCGCCGATGTTTTCCACCGATGCGTTCACCTCGGCCGCGATGCGGGCCAGGGCCGCGATGCCGTCATCGGCAAAGCCCACGGTCACGCCCTCGGTCGCCATCAGGGCGGTATATTGCCGCGTCAGGGCATTGTCGGTTTCCGTCAGGATGCGGATGAAGTCGTCCTCGGTCAGGGCGCGCAGTTCCACCCGGATCGGCAGGCGGCCTTGCAGTTCGGGCAGCAGGTCGCTGGGCTTGGCGACGTGGAAGGCGCCGCTGGCGATGAACAGGATATGGTCGGTCTTTACGGGGCCGTATTTGGTGCTGACGGTCGTGCCTTCGATCAGGGGCAGCAGGTCGCGCTGCACGCCTTCGCGGCTGACATCGCCGCCGCGGGCATCGGCACGGGCGCAGACCTTGTCGATCTCGTCGATGAAGACGATG
>JAPSIP010000287.1 GCA_031178645.1 Paracoccus sp. (in: a-proteobacteria)
CGTCATCCTGATCGTGGTCCTGCTGTTCCGCCCGACCGGGCTGTTCCGCCCGACCGGGCTGTTCCGCGGCAAGTCGGTGTAAAGGGGGTCCGTTATGTCATCCAACCGTCAAGCCGCTGCCTCCAGTCCCTGGCGCGCCCCCGTCCTGTTCGCGATCCTCGCCGTCCTGTTCCTGCTGGAGGGCACGGTCAGGAACGGCATGTTCTCGGGCTCGTGGAACACCTCGCTGGCGATCCTGAACATGGGCCTGATCTCGGCCATCACTGCCTTGGGCGTGAACATGCAATGGGGCTATGCCGGGCTGTTCAACACGGGCGTCGTGGGCTTCCTGGCCATCGGCGGCCTGGCCCCGGTGCTGGTGGCCCTGCCCCCCGTCGAGGGTGCCTGGGCCGCAGGCGGGCCGCGGCTGATCCTGTCGCTGTTCGTGGGCCTGGGCACGCTGGCCCTTGCACGCATCGTCTATGGGCGGACCGGCAAGATCTGGACGGTCGCCCTTGTCCTTCTGGTCGGGCTGGTCGCCTATCGCTGGCTGTTCGACCCCGCCGTCACCGCGATCGAGGCGAATGACCCGGCCCGCACCGGCAATATCGGCGGCTTGGGCCTGCCGATCCTGCTGTCCTGGGTGGTCGGGGGCGCATTCGCCGCCGCCGCTGCATGGGCGGTGGGCAAGGTCGCGCTTGGGCTGCGGTCGGATTACCTTGCCATCGCCACCCTGGGCATCGGCGAGATCATCGTGGCCGTCATGCGCAACGAGGATTGGCTGGCCCGCGGCGTAAAGAACATCGCGGCCATTCCCCGGCCCGTTCCTTACGAGACCAATCTGCAGCAGAACCCAGCCTTTGCCGACTTCGCCGCAAGCTGGGGCTTCGGCGTGGCCGAGGCCTCGGGCATCTGGGTCAAGCTGTGCTACATGTCGCTGTTCCTGGTGGTGCTGCTGGCGATCATCCTTCTGGCAGAACTGGCGCTGAAATCGCCTTGGGGCCGGATGATGCGCGCCATCCGCGACAACGAAACCGCGGCCGAGGCGATGGGCAAGGACGTGACCGCCCGCCACCTGCAGGTCTTCGTCCTGGGATCGGCAGTGATCGGCGTCGCGGGCGCGATGATGATCACGCTGGACGGTCTGCTGGCGCCCACCAGCTTCAACCCGCTGCGCTATACCTTCCTGATCTGGGTGATGGTGATCGTCGGCGGGTCGGGCAACAACTGGGGATCGGTGCTGGGCGCGGTCCTGATCTGGTTCCTGTGGATCAAGGCCGAGGTCTGGGGCCCGAACCTGATCGGCGTCCTGGTCGGCCCCCTGCCCGACGGCGACATCAAGGCGCATCTTCTGGGCAGCGCGCCGCATATGCGATTCATCGCGATGGGGCTGGTGCTGCTTCTGGTGCTGCGCTTCGCGCCAAGGGGCCTGGTCCCCGAGAAATAGGAAAGGGGCCGCAAGGCCCCTTTTTCATGCGCAGTCGTCGCCCAGGACGACGCTGTAATAGGTCATCCCGTCCGCGCCCCTGGCGGATCCGCTGCCAACCTGGCGGCTGGTCTGGCCCAGAAGTTCCGTCCGCTGCGCCTCGGCCCCCAGCCAGCCGCTGACGGCCTGGACCGGGCCACCGCCGCGGCTGACCAGTTGAACCACGCCGCAAGCCGGATAGCCGACCGCCCGCGCCCGGTCCACGACGCTGGACCCGTTCGATCCCTCGACATCCAGCCGCCCCCTCTGCGCCATGTCGCAGGCATGGCTTTGTGCGGCCTGCGCCAGCAGGGGGGCACTGTCCAGCAGGGTCTTGCCCTCGGCCTGCCGGGCGGCGTTGACGGCGCTGTCAAGCTGGGCGCTGATCGTGGGGTCGGCGGCGCATTGCGCGGCCAGGGATTGTTCCGCGGGTGCGGCGGTGCGGCCCCAGGGCATTTCCAGTCCCGCCCCCTGCTGACATGCGGCAAGCGCGGCCAATGCGGCTGCGGTGGAAAGGATACGGAAGGTGGACATGAAAACCCCGGCTATTGCCCGGGCCAACGCCGCCGCGCGCCGGGCAGTTCCTGCCGCCAAGTCCCTTGCGCGGCGGCATGGGCGCGCTTAAAGCGCATCCATGACCCAGCATCAGCGCCTTCTTATCATCGACTTCGGCAGCCAGGCGGCGCGCGAACTGAACGTCTTCTGCGAAATCCACCCCTATAACCTGCTGACGGACGACATCCTGCGCGGATTGAACCCGCAGGCCGTGATCCTGTCCGGCGGGCCCGACAGCGTGACGCGCATGGGCAGCCCCCGCGCCCCGCAGGCGGTCTTTGACCTAGGCGTGCCGATCTTCGGCATCTGCTATGGCCAGCAGGTGATGATGGAGCAGCTGGGCGGCGCGGTCGAAGGCGGGCACCATGCCGAATACGGGCGCGCCTTCATCGCCCCGGCCCCCGGCCACAAGGGCGACGGCATCTTCGCGGGCCTGTTCGATGCGATGAACAAGGATGGGGGCCGCGAGGAAGTCTGGATGAGCCACGGCGACCGCGTTACCGCGCTTGCGCCGGGCTTCGAGGTGATAGGCATATCCCCCAATGCGCCCTTCGCGATGATCGCGGATGAATCGCGCCGCTTCTATGGCGTGCAGTTCCACCCCGAGGTCCACCACACCCCGCGCGGCCGCACCATGCTGGAAAACTTCGTCCGGCTGGCGGGCTTTACCGGCGACTGGACCATGGCCGGTTACCGGGACGAGGCGATCCGCAAGATCCGCGAGCAGGTCGGCGACAAGAAGGTGATCTGCGGCCTGTCTGGCGGGG
>JAPSIP010000288.1 GCA_031178645.1 Paracoccus sp. (in: a-proteobacteria)
TGGCATCTGGCGGGCGCAGATCGAGGATGCGCCGGAACTGATGTGGGGGCCGATCCTGGACCGCTTCCGCAGCGGCGCGGCGGTCAGCGCGCCCGACTATATCGCCGCCTGGGAAAGCCTTGTGCGGATCCGGCGCAAATGGATCAAGGAGGTCGCCTCGGGCTTTGATGCGATCCTGCTGCCGACCGTGCCGATCATGCCCCCGAATGCCCAAACCCTTTTGGACGACGAGGCAGAGTTCGTGCGCGCCAACCTGCTGACCCTGCGCAACACCCGCATCGGCAACCTGCTGGGCCTGCCGGTCTGCACCCTGCCCACCGGCAGTCCCGCCTGCGGGATCTCGGTCATGGGCCATGCCGGGCGCGATTGCCATCTGCTGCATGTGGCGGCGGGGGTCGAGGCGGCCCTGGCGGTCGCCTGACCCGCCTGCGGCCCCTTTCCCAAGGGCGCGGAATCCACGGCCGGAATGGAACACCCGCCGCGGTTGTGTCCGTCCCGGCCCGACGGGCCGCCCTTTCGCTGGACGCAAGCGGCCGATCACGCTAATGTTTCCTGTAATAAACGGGGCCAAAGACCCTGAAAGCGAGGCAGAGATGGCAATCCCCGAGCGGTTCTCGAACCTGCCGGAATACGCATTCCCGCGTCTGCGGGCGTTGCTGTCCGGCATCGAGCCGGGCTTGGCCGCAGGTGAATCGCCGGTGATTCTGACCATCGGAGAGCCGCGCCACCCCATGCCGGACTTCCTGGCTGATGTGATGGCCGCGAATATCGGCGGATTCGCGAAATATCCTGCGAACGAAGGCACGCCGGGGCTTCTGTCTGCCATCGGCGACTGGCTGGGCAGCCGCTATGGCCTGGACGTCGCGCCCGACCGGATCATGGCGCTGAACGGGACGCGTGAAGGGCTGTTCAACGCCGCCCTGGCGCTGTGCCCGGAACAGAAGAACGGCCAGCGGCCGGCGATCCTGATTCCGAATCCCTTCTATCAGGTCTATGCCGTGGCCGCCGCCGCCGTGCAGGCCGAACCCGTCTTCGTGCCGGCCACGCCCGAAACCGGCAACCTGCCCGACTACACGGCCCTGCCGCCCGATCTGCTGGACCGCACGGCCATCGCTTACCTTTGTTCGCCCGCAAACCCGCAGGGCGCCATCGCGGACCGCGACTATCTGGAACAGCTGATCGCGCTTGCCGACCGGCACGACTTCCTGATCTTCGCCGACGAATGCTATTCCGAGATCTGGCGCGACGCCCCGCCGCCGGGCGCCCTGGCCGTGGCGATCGACATGGGCCTGGCCGACCGGGTAGTGATCTTCAATTCGCTGTCGAAACGCTCGAACCTGCCGGGCCTGCGGTCGGGCTTTGTGGCGGGATCTGCCGCAAGCATCGCCCAGATCCGCCGCCTGCGGGCCTATGCGGGCGCGCCCCTGTCGCTGCCCGCCCAAGCCGTCAGCGAGGCCGCATGGCGCGACGAATCACATGTGGCGGCCAGCCGCGCGCTGTATCAGCAGAAATACCGGATCGCCGACCGGGTGCTGGGCAACGTGCCCGGATACCGGCCGATCCAGGGCGGCTTTTTCCTGTGGCTGCCTGTCGAGGATGGCGAGGAAGCGGCCAAGACCTTGTGGGCACGGGCAGGCATCCAGGTCCTCCCCGGCGCCTATCTGTCGCGAGAGGTGGACGGCCACAATCCGGGCCGTGGCTTCATCCGGGTGGCCCTGGTCGCCGATGCCGACGCGACAGAACCCGCGCTGCAACGGCTGCGTGCGGTGCTTTATGACGAAACGACGGGCGGGGAAGGTTAGGACCGATGGCAAGCTGGCAGGCAAAACACCGCGATCCGCTGTTCGACCAGTCCACGCAGGCGGCGCTTGAACGGCGTGGCAAGGAGTTGCTGGGGGCGCTGCTGGTCTTTGCCGGCGTCATCATCGCCCTGATGCTGTCCAGCTGGTCGCCCGAGGATCCCAGCTTCCTGTCGGCCACCGATGAACCCGCGCAGAACATCCTGGGCAGCTTTGGCGCCTATGTCGCATCGCCGCTGATGATGATCGCGGGCTATGGCGCCTGGATGCTGGTTGTCGCGGCCGTTGTCTGGGGGCTGCGCTTCATGCTGCACCGGGGCGAGGACCGCTTCATGCGCGCGCTGTTCACCCCCATCGCGGTGGCGCTTGCATCCGTTTATTGCAGCACGCTGGTTCCGGGGGAGGCCTGGGAACAGACCTATGGCCTGGGCGGGCATTTCGGCGACATGGTGATGGGCGCCATGCTGAACCTGCTGCCGGTCAAGGCGCAGATCGGCATCCGCCTGGCCGGGCTGCTGGTCGCCGCGGCCGTTCTGGCGATGACCGCCTTTTCCCTGGGCTTCGAGCGGTCGGAACTGCGCGACCTGTGGCGCCGCTTCGTGACGGGCCTGCTGACCGCCTTCGATCTGTCGATGCGCGCGGCAGGGCAGGGGGCGGCTGCATCCGCAGGGCTGAAGTCGCGGCTGGCCGCCCGGCGCGAGGCCAAGGCCGAAGGTCCGGCCCCGCGTGCACCGGTCGTGTCGCGCCGCAAGCCCGCGCAGCCTGATTTCCTCGAGCTTGAGGAAGACCTGCCCGAACCAGAACTGATCGAGCGGGATGCAGATTACGACGGCGACGCCCCTTCGGCCGAGGAGGTCAGCGGCCGGATCAACGACGCGATCCGCACCCGGTCGGGCAAATCCTCGGTCCTGGCGGTGGTCGCGGCGCGCCTGACACGCGAAGGCCTGCGCGCCCGTCGCGCAGGC
>JAPSIP010000289.1 GCA_031178645.1 Paracoccus sp. (in: a-proteobacteria)
CCGCGTTCCCCAAGCCTCTGCCCGTCAGCATCGTGCAACTCGGTCGGGAACGGGCCTTCGCCCACGCGGGTGGTATAGGCCTTCACGATCCCCAGCACGAAGCCGATGGCCGACGGCCCCATGCCCGTGCCCGAAGCCGCCATCCCCGACATCGTGGTCGAGCTGGTCACATAGGGATAAGTGCCGAAGTCGATGTCCAGCAGCGACCCCTGCGCGCCTTCGAACAGGATGCGCTTTCCAGCCTTGCGGGCGTCTGCCATGATCTTCCAGACTGGCTGGGCGTATGGCAGCAGCTTTGGCGCCACCTCCATCAGCTTGGCCTTCAGTTCCGCCCGGTCGATGGGCTCGGCGCCCAGACCCTGGCGCAAGGCGTCATGATGGGCCAGCAGGCGGTCCAGCCGCGCATCCAGCGTTTCCTCATCCCCCAGATCCGCCACGCGGATGGTGCGGCGCCCGACCTTGTCCTCGTATGCGGGGCCGATGCCGCGGCCTGTGGTACCGATCTTGGCCTTGCCCGCCGCTTCCTCGCGCAGCTTGTCCAGATCCTGGTGCAAGGGCAGGATCAGCGGCGTGTTTTCGGCGATCATCAGGTTTGCGGTCGAAATAGCGACGCCCTGCCCCGCCAGCTTGTCGATTTCCGAAAACAGCGCCCAGGGATCCAGCACCACGCCATTGCCGATCACCGCCAGCTTGCCTTCCCGCACGATCCCCGAGGGCAGCAGCGACAGCTTGAAGACCTTCTCGCCAATGACCAGCGTGTGCCCGGCATTGTGACCGCCCTGGAAGCGGGCGATCACATCGGCCCGTTCCGAAAGCCAATCGACAATCTTGCCCTTGCCCTCGTCGCCCCATTGCGCGCCGACAACCACCACATTGGCCATGAACGGTCCTTCCATCTGCCCGGAAAATGTCCGGTGCAGGGTCTAGCGCAGGACCACGCTGGGGGAAAGCCGCGATTTGCCCGGCAAGGCCGGCCCGCCTGCCCTTTTCCTTTCCGACCGCAGGGATTAGGTTCGCCGCTGGGCTGAAAAGGTGCAAAGCATGTCGTTTTTATCGAAACTGCGCGAACGGCTGACCCGGTCTTCCTCGAAGATCGGCGAAGGGCTGGACGACATCGTCGAGGCCCCCACGTCTTCGCCCGAAACCCCGGCCGAGACCCCGCTTGCAGCCCCCCTTTCACCCGCAGCACCCGCCGCCCCATCGGCCGGCATCGTTGGGCGGCTGTTCGGCACCGCTCCCGCCCGCCCCGAAGAACCGCGCCGGGCGCTTGACGACGCCATGCTCGAGGAGTTGGAGGACATGCTGGTCCAGGCCGATCTTGGCGTGGACGCGGCGCTGCGCGTGACTGCCAACATCGCGGAAGGCCGGATGGGCCGCCGCCTGTCGGCAACCGAACTCAAGGAACTGCTGGCCGGCGAAATCGCGCGCATCATGACCCCGGTTGCGCGCCCGCTGCCGCTTTACCCGAAAAAGCCGCAGGTCGTGCTGGTCGTGGGCGTGAACGGCGCAGGCAAGACCACCACCATCGGCAAGCTGGCCAGCCAGTTCCGCGGGGCGGGCAAGTCGGTGATGATCGCCGCGGGCGACACCTTCCGCGCGGCGGCTGTCGAACAGTTGCAGATCTGGGGCAAACGCGCGGGCGTTCCGGTGATGGTCGCGGCGCAGGGTAGCGACCCCGCCAGCCTTGCCTTTGACGCCATGACCCGGGCCGAAGCCGAGGGCGCGGATCTTCTGATGATCGACACGGCAGGACGCCTCCAGAACCGCCAGGACCTGATGGAGGAACTGGCCAAGATCGTCCGCGTGATCCGCAAGAAGGATCCCTCGGCCCCGCACAACACCCTGCTGGTGCTGGACGCGACCACCGGCCAGAACGCGCTGAACCAGGTGGAAACCTTCCGCCAGCTGGCCGATGTTTCGGGCCTTGTGATGACGAAACTGGACGGCACCGCGCGCGGCGGCGTGCTGGTGGCCTTGGCCGACCGCTTCGGCCTGCCGATCCATGCCATCGGCGTGGGCGAGCAGATCGACGACCTGGACGCCTTTGACGCCAACGACTTCGCCCGCGCGCTCGTCGGGCTCTGACGCTTCTTCGTTGGCCAATTACCTTCGGGGGAACGCGCAAAGCGCGTGGGGGCAGACAGCCCCCGCCTAGCTTGCCACCCCAAGCTGCGCCAGAAACGGCCGCACATCGCCAAGCGCCGCCCGGTTCGCGAAAAGCGTCGCCTGCGACTGCAGGATCGGCTCGCCCCCCAGGATCTTCAGGTTGTTGGCCCGCAGCGTTTCCCCGGACGAGGTGATGTCGGCCACGGCCTCGGCGGTCTGGTTGGCCACCGTGCCCTCGGTCGCGCCCTGCGAATCGACCAACTGGTAGTCCGCGACCTCGTGATGGGCCAGCCAGGCGCGCACCAGCCGGTGATACTTGGTGGCGATCCGCAGCCGGAAGCCATGCGCCGCGCGAAAATCGCGGGCAATGGATGCGAAATCGTCCAGATCCTCGCAATCGCGCCAGCACTCGGGCACGGCCAAGATCAGGTCGGCCTGTCCAAACCCCATCGAGGCGACCTCAACCACGTCCGACCGCCACCCCGCCAGCTTTTCCCGCACAAGGTCGGTGCCGGTGACACCCAGTTCGATCCGACCGGCGGCCAGTTCCCGCGGGATCTCGCCCGCCGACAGCAGGACCAGCGACACCCCGTCCGCCCCCTCGACCCGGCCCGCATATTCGCGATCCGATCCGCTGCGCGACAGGGCCAC
>JAPSIP010000290.1:0-1936 GCA_031178645.1 Paracoccus sp. (in: a-proteobacteria)
CAGGCTGCTCATGCCCCGCGATTTAGGGCAAGGCTTCACCATAAGCAACAACCGGCATATGCATGGGGAAACAGCGACAGGCAGGACCATGAACCAGCACAGCCATCCCCGGCCCGACTTCGACGAGATCATCAATCGCACGGGCACCCGCTGTTCCAAATGGGACGACATGCAGGCGGCCTATGGCGTGGCGCCGGACGATGGGGGCCTTGCCATGTGGGTGGCAGACATGGATTTCCGCCCCCCTGCCGCCGTTCAGCGCGCGGTCGAGGATGTCGCGGCCCACGGCGTCTACGGCTATCCCGGCGCGAACCGGCCCTATCTGGACGCGATCCGCTGGTGGATGGAAAACCGCCACGGCTGGCAGGTAGACAGCGGCTGGATCCTGACCTGCGCGGGTCTGGTGAACGGCGTGGCGATGGCCCTGGATGCCTATACCAGCCCTGGAGACGGCGTGATCGTGATGTCGCCCGTCTATCACGCCTTCGGCCGCGTCATCCGTGCGGCGGGTCGTGAACTGGTCGAACTGCCGTTGGCGCAGGAAGGCGGTCTTTACCGGATGGACTGGGACGACTGGGAAAGCCGCCTGACGGGACGCGAGCGGCTGTTGATCCTCTGCTCGCCCCACAACCCCGGCGGCCGGGTCTGGACCCCCGGCGAATTGCGAGAGGTCGCGGATTTCTGCATCCGCCACGACCTGATCCTGGTGTCGGACGAAATTCACTGCGACCTCGTGATGCCGGGCCACCGCCACACGGTCACCGCCCTGGCCTGCCCGGACATCGCGGACCGGCTGGTGACGCTGAACGCGGCGACGAAGACCTTCAACATCGCGGGCGCCCATATCGGCAACGCGATCATCGCCGACAGCGCCTTGCGCGGCCGCTTCAAGGACGCGCTGATGGCGCGCGGCATCTCTCCGGGCCTGTTCGGCATGGACATGGTGGCCGCCGCCTATTCGCCCGAAGGCGCGGCCTGGGTCGATGCGCTTGTCGACTACCTCGACGGCAACCGGCGGATATTCGACGCGGGCATTGACGCGATCCCGGGACTGCAGTCGATGCCGCTGCAGGCGACCTACCTGTCCTGGGTCGATTTCTCGGGCACCGGGATGGAGCCTGCTGAATTCACCACCCGCGTCGAAAAGGGCGCCCGCATCGCCGCAAACCACGGCGCGACCTTCGGCACCGGGGGAAAGCAGTTCCTGCGCTTCAATCTCGCCACCCCTCGCGCCCGCGTGGTCGAGGCCGTGACCCGTCTGCAACAGGCCTTCGCAGACCTGCAATGAAGCGGCTTGCGCGCCTCTTCTCGGTACTGACGGCGCTGTGCCTGCTGGCGGCCGCCTGGATCATGCTGGCCCCGCAGCGCCCCGAGCCCGTCCCGCGCGTGCCACCCCTGACCGCCAGCCTGGACGGCCCTGTCGATCACATCCAGATCCGCAAGTCCGACCGCCGGATGACCGCCTTCCGCGACGGCCGCCCGCTCAAGACCTATCGCATCGCGCTGGGTTTCGCGCCCGAGGGCGACAAGCGCCAGCAGGGCGACGGCCGCACCCCCGAGGGACGCTTCACCATCGACCGGGTGAACCCGCGCAGCGCCTATCACCTGTCGCTGGGTCTTGATTACCCGCGCCCGCAGGACCGCACCCGCGCCGCCGCGGAAGGCATCGATCCCGGCGGCGACATCTTCATCCACGGTCAGCCCAATCAGCGATCTGATGGCGAAACTCTGCCGGGCGACTGGACGGCGGGCTGCATCGCCGTCACCGACGCCGAGATACAAGAACTCTACGCCGCCGCCCGCATCGGCACGACGGTCGAAATCCTGCCCTGACGGCCCTTTCATCTTGGTCCAAATATCCCACGGGGGTCCGGGGGTGTGAAACCCCCGGCGCTGCGTTGCAATCCCGCGCCCGCGCGATCATATAGATGCGCAA
>JAPSIP010000290.1:1946-2744 GCA_031178645.1 Paracoccus sp. (in: a-proteobacteria)
TGCGCAAACCCGAACAGCCCGAAGGCACATCCCGCATGGTTTATCTGGATTTCGAAAAGCCGCTTGCCGACATCGAAGGCAAGGCCGAGGAGCTTCGCGCCCTGGCCCGCAAATCCGAAAACACCGTGGACGTCGAGAAAGAGGCCGTGGCCCTGGACAAGAAGTCGGGCGAACTGCTGCGCGACCTTTACAAGAGCTTGGACCCCTGGCGGAAAACCCAGGTTGCCCGCCATCCCGACCGCCCGCATTGCCGCGATTACATCGACGCGCTGTTCAGCGAATACACGCCCCTTGCCGGCGACCGCGCCTTTGGCGACGACCATGCGGTCATGGGCGGCCTTGCGCGCTTCAACGACGCGCCCTGCGTGGTGATCGGCCATGAAAAAGGCAACGACACCAAGACCCGCATCCACCACAATTTCGGCATGGCGCGGCCCGAAGGATACCGCAAGGCGATCCGGCTGATGGATCTGGCCCACCGCTTCAGCCTGCCGGTCATCACGCTGGTGGACACGCCCGGCGCCTATCCCGGCAAGGGCGCCGAGGAACGCGGCCAGTCCGAGGCCATCGCCCGCTGCACCCAGAAATGCCTTGAAATCGGCGTGCCCCTGGTCAGCGTCATCATCGGCGAGGGCGGGTCGGGCGGCGCGGTGGCCTTTGCCACGGCAAACCGCATCGCCATGCTGGAACATTCGATCTATTCGGTGATCTCGCCCGAAGGCTGCGCCTCGATCCTGTGGAAGGACGCCGAGCGGATGCGCGAAGCGGCCGAGGCGCTGCGCCTGACCGCGCAGGACC
>JAPSIP010000026.1 GCA_031178645.1 Paracoccus sp. (in: a-proteobacteria)
CCGCGATGGCCGCTTCGAGTGCGCCGATCCAGTCCGCGGGATCCTGTTCCGACCAGCCGGAATGGGGATGGCTGACCGGATAATGCCGTTCCGTCGATCCGACAGGCCTGCCGCCTTCATCCACCAGCAGCGCCCGCAGCCCGGACGTGCCCAGATCTATTCCCAGATAGCTCATCTTCCCTCTCTTCCCCACGGGCTTTGCCCGCCCTTGTTGCCCAGCATTCGGCGCCCGTCAAAGGGGTGCGGCTGTCAGTTGTGGTGCGGCCGGTCCAGCAGCGCCGGAAGCATTCCGTCCAGATCCGGCAGCACGGTGGCCGCGCCTGCCTCCGTCAGGCGGCGGGCATGGTCGTCCTGCATCCCCACAAGATGGCTGCCGCCGGTGAAGCCCACCGCGCGCATTCCTGCCGCGCGGGCGCCGGTAATCCCGTGCGGGGAATCCTCCATCACCGCGCAGGCTTCGGGCGGGATGCCCAGGCTTTCGGCGGCCAGCAGGAACAGGTCGGGGGCAGGCTTGCCGCGCCGCACCTGATCGGCACTGAAGATGCGGTCACCGAACTGGTCCGCCAGACCCGCCACATCCAGCGTGATGCCCAGCCTGCGGACCGAACTGCCCGTGGCGATGGCCACTGTCACGCCGCCCGCGGCCAGATCGTCCAGCAATGCCGGAATGCCCGGTATCACCCGCAATTCGGAAGGATAGCGCGCCAGCAGCCGTTCCTCGAAGACGCGGGCGAAGTCGGGCAGGTCGGGCCGGTCAAGCGCCTCGCTGAGGTGGCGGACGATGGCCTGGATCGACATGCCCAGGAACTTGCGGCGCAATTCGTCCGTGGTGGCGTGCAGCCCTTCGGCGGCCATAAGCTCGGCCAGGGTTTCCAGCGACATCGGCTCGCTGTCCACCAGGCAGCCGTCCATGTCGAAGATCACGGCGCGGATATCGGTCATGCGGCCCCCTGGTTGCGATAACGGTCTGATGCCTACACCGATCGGGCACGGATGACAAACGGCGGCTTCTGCGCTAGGCGGGTATGCATGAAGCATTTCCTTCCCGTCCGAGAGCTTTACGTATCCCCCGAAGCCGCGACCGCCCTTCTGGCCGAGGCCGGAAAGCTGCCCGCCTGGACGCTGGATGCCCGACAGGTGGCCGAGCTTGACCTGCTTCTAAGCGGCGGCTTCACCCCCTTGCGCGGCTACATGACCGAGGCCGATTATCGCGCGGCCCGCGAAGGCGGGGACAGGGGCTGGCCGGTGCCCTTCGCCCTGGAGGTCGCGGCGGATTTCGCCGGGCGGGTCGAACCCGGCGATGACATTGCGCTGCGCGACGCGGCGGGTGTTGTGGCGGTGCTGTCGGTGACCGACCGCTGGGGCGATCCGGCGCTGTTGGGGGGCAAGGTCAAGGGCCTGCGCCGCCCCGGCAGCGGCCCGACCCCCAACGCCCTGCGCGCCCTGTTCCGGGGCGGAGGGGCCGATCAGGTGCTGGCCGTCCTGCCTGCGTCCCAGGCAGATGTGGACTTGGCCGCAACGCTTGCCGCCGGCATGGGTGCCGCGCTGCTGGTCCAGCCCGCGCCGGGCAGCGCCGTCGATGCACCCGGCGATGCGGTGCTGGCGCCCTTGCGCCTGGCCCCGCCCGAAGGCCCCGGTGCCATCATGTGGCGGGCGCTCGTCGCGCGCAATCACGGCGCGACGCATCTGTTCCTGCCCGACCCTGCCGCACGGGAAGTTTACCGCCCGCATCAGGACCGGATCGGCCTGGCGATGGTTCTGCCCGACGGGAACCGCTAGGCCGGCCCTGATTTTACGATCTGCAAGAAAGGCGGCCCATGTCTCCGGCGCGTGCAGGCGATCCCGCCTTCAATCCCTGGCTTGCAGCGATCCTGCTGCTGCTGGGCAACTTCATGAACCTGATCGACGTCAGCATCGTGAACGTCGCGCTGCCCTCGATCCAGGAAAACCTGGGGGCCACGGCGGCCGAGATCGAGTGGGTGTCGGCCGCCTATGTGCTGGCCTTCGCGGCGGGCCTGCTGCCCTTCGGCCGCTTTGGCGACAAGTTCGGGCGCAAGCGGCTGTTCCTGCTGGGCATCGGGCTGTTCACGCTGGCCTCGGCGCTGTGCGGCTTTGCGCTATCGATGCCGATGCTGATCTGGTCGCGCGCGCTGCAGGGCGTGGGCGGGGCGATGATGGTGCCGCAGGTCATGGCGATCATGCATGTGATGTTTCCGCCCGAACAGAAGGCGCGCGCCTTTGCCTTGGCAGGCGTGGTGGCAAGCCTCGGGGCAGTCACCGGGCCGCTGATGGGCGGGGCGCTGATCACGGGCAATATTGCGGGCCTCGACTGGCGGCCGATCTTCCTGGTGAACCTGCCGGTCGGGATGGTCGTCATTGCGGCGGGGCTTCGCTGGATCCCGGCGCTGTCGTCGGACCGGAAGATGCGCATCGACTGGATTGGGGTCGGGCTGTTCTCGCTGGCGGTGGTGCTGGTGGTCCTGCCGGTGATCGAGGGCGCGCTGCTGGGCTGGCCGTGGTGGTGCATTGCCATGCTGGCCGCGGCACTGCCGGTGGGCGGGATGTTCGTCTGGCGGCAGGTCCGGCTGGCGCGCCAGGGGCGAGAGCAACTGCTGCCGGTCGCGCTGATGCGCAATGCGGGCTTTGTCACAGGCGTGCTGATGGTGATGCTGCATTTTTCGGCGATACCGGGGATGTTCCTGGTGCTGGCGATCTATCTGCAAACCGGCTTCGGCCTGGACCCGATGCAGTCGGGCATCGCCACCGCGCCCTTTCCGCTGGGCATCATGCTGGGCAGCTATATCACCGGGCGTTTCGGGACGAAATGGATGCCGGGCCGCATGGCGGTGGGCGTGGCGACGCTTTTGGCCGGGATGGTCTTCCTGCGCCATGTCACCGGCCATCCGCCGCAAAGCTTCACGCCCGCCACCCTGATCGGGCCCTTGGCGGTCTGCGGCTTCGGCATGGGGCTGACGATCTCGCCGCTGTTCCAGACGGTGCTGCAATCGGTGCCGGGACGGGATGCGGGGGCGGGATCGGGGGCGATGCAGGCCTTCCAGCAGGTCGGCGCGGCCATCGGCATCGCTGTGGTGTCCAGCCTGTTCTTCGTGCGCCTGCACGGTCAGGGCGGCGGCGATTATCCTGCCGCCATGTCGCACGCGCTGACCTATCAGGTCTGCGCCTTTGCCGCGATCCTGGCGGTGCTGGCGCTGCGGACGGGCCTGCGGGGCAAGGCGGAAACACCGCCCCGCCGCGAAGGGGTCAGTGGACGCTGACCGGGGTCAGTTCGTTCTGGCGGGCCAGCACAAAGGCCAGTTGCCGATCCTTGACCAGGGCCAGGCGTTCCCCGTCGATATCGTGGACGGCATACATGCTGTCGATCCCGTCAAGCTGCTGGCGCAGTTCCTGGGGCAGGCTGCTGGTTTCCACCTGACGGATATAGACCGTCCTTTCGGCGTCAATGCCGCCGAAGTCGAATTTGGTATCCATGATGATCCCCTTTACTTGCGGCTGATCGGAATGGTCTGGACGACCTGCTGGGGCTGGATGCGCCTCAGGTCGACATGAAGCAGACCGTTTTCCATCTGGGCGCCCTCGACCTCGACCCCGTCGGCCAGGACGAAACTGCGCTGAAAGGCACGGGCGGCGATGCCCCGGTGCAGGAAGACGCGCTCGCTTTCGGGTTCGGCCATTCGGCCGCGGATGACGAGCTGCCGGTCCTCGGTGGTGACGGACAGATCCTGTTCCGCGAAACCCGCGACGGCCAGCGTGATGCGGAACCCGTCGGGCGCGACATGTTCGATGTTATAGGGGGGATATCCTTCGGCGCCCTTTGCGGCCCGTTCGGCCAGACGCTCTAGCTGGTCGAACCCCAGCAGATACGGATGCGCCCCCAGCGAAATCTTGGTCATGTTCAGCCCTTTTTCCGACAAGCGACTGTTCTGCGGACCCCTTGGCGGCGATCCGCTTGGGGTCAATATGTGGACGAAGGCGGGGCCTTGCAAGACCGATCAGGGCCGGATCCCGCAGGCCCGGGCCGCCGTTTCGATTGCCGCGCGAGAGCCGGTCAGGGGGAATGTGCCGCTGCTGCCACCCGAGGCGACCTCGACCCCGTTGCCCGACATCAGCGCGCCGACCAGCGGCGATGCGGCATCGGCGGTGGTGTAAAGGATGCCGTTCCGCGCCACGAAGGGCTGCGTGAAGGTCCGCCCGTCCACGCTGATGCGTGTGTCATCGGCCGCCCCGCCCAGGCCCGAGATGCCGATCACCGCCGGCCCGCCCGGCTGGCACATGTAGTTCAGCGACCTGTCCCCCACGTCGATCACCGCCGCATGGGCGCCCGAGACGCTTTCGCTTCTCCAGCGGGGGGCGGATGCATCGCGCTGCGGGCCGGCCTCGGGCGTCTCGCCGCACATCTGCTCGATGCAGGTCTGATAGGCCGGGCTGGTCGCCGGGCCGTGGTTGAACAGGCACTGGTTGACGCAAAGCTGCGCCCTGTCCTCTTGCGCCTGGGCAGGCGCACCCATTGCCAATGCGGCAACGGCGAATGCCGCCAGACCCCTGACACCCCTCATCGCCCGTCCCCTTTCTGCAACACCAAGCCTTCCAGCAGAGGGACAAGAAGCAAGTCGGTCCTGTCCCTCGCTAAGCATCTTGTTAACATGTGCCGTGCTAGGATCTATACTTGGCGCAAAGACCTTATGCGTCGAGCCAAGCCAAGCCAGATGAACATGCACCACGAGATGTCCCATGACGAAATCATCCGCGCCAAGCTGGCGGCGCTGCGTTGCGAACACCGCGACCTGGACGAGGCGATCGCGGCCCTGTCGGCGCAGCAGCTGACATCTTCGCTGGCGTTGCAGCGCCTGAAGAAGCAGAAGCTGATGCTCAAGGACCAGATCGCCCGGCTGGAGGATGAGATCACCCCCGACATCATCGCCTGATTGCGGCCCTGCGCCCCGCGCGCTATGGCGGGCGCAGGAAACCGGGTTCGGGATCGGGACGAATGATGGAAAAACCTGTGGGAATCATCATGGGCAGCCAGTCCGACTGGCCCACGATGAAGGAAGCCGCCGCGATCCTGGATGAACTGGGCATCCCCTATGACGCCCGCATCGTCAGCGCCCACCGCACCCCCGACCGGCTGTGGGATTACGGCAAGACCGCCGTGTCACGCGGCTTGAAGGTCATCATCGCGGGCGCCGGGGGCGCGGCCCATCTGCCCGGCATGATGGCATCGAAGACCCGCGTGCCGGTCATCGGCGTGCCGGTCCAGACCCGGGCGCTGTCCGGCGTCGATTCGCTCTACTCCATCCTGCAGATGCCCAAGGGCTATCCCGTCGCCACCATGGCCATCGGCTCGGCGGGCGCGGCCAATGCCGGGCTGATGGCGGCGGGGATCCTGGCGCTGTCCGATCCCGCCTTGGCCCAACGCTTGGACGCCTGGCGCCAGGCCCTGTCCGATTCCATCCCCGAGGAGCCGCGCGATGAATGATGTCCAGACCATCGGCATCCTGGGCGGCGGCCAGTTGGGCCGGATGCTGTCGGTGGCGGCCAGCCGCCTTGGGCTGCGCTGCCATATCTTTGAACCCGGCGCGGCACCTGCGGGCGACGTGGCCTGGCGCGTGACCAATGCCCCCTACGAGGATGCCGACGCCCTGCGCGCCTTCGCCGAAAGCGTCGATGTCATCACCTATGAATTCGAAAACGTCCCGACCTCGGCGCTGGACTTGCTGGAATCGATCCGCCCGATCCGGCCCAACCGCCGCGCCCTGGCCGTTTCGCAGGACCGGCTGACGGAAAAGACCTTCTTGAATGAGATCGGGCTGGCGACCGCCCCCTTTGCCGATGTCCCGACCGAAGCCGACCTTCCCGCCGCAATCACCGCCATCGGCCGCCCCTCAATCCTCAAGACCCGGCGGCTGGGCTATGACGGCAAGGGCCAGGTGCGGATCGGGGACGGTCCGGCCGAATGGACCGGCGCGCCCTCGGTTCTGGAAGGATTTGTCGATTTCTCGGCCGAGATCAGCGTCATCATCGCGCGCGGCATCGACGGCCAGGTCGCGGCCTTCGACCCTGGCCTGAACGTCCACCGCGAGGGGATCCTGCGCACCACGACCGTGCCCTGCGGCCTGCCCGGCAAAGTCACGACCGACGCCGTGCTGACCGCCGCGCGGATCGCAAATGAGCTTGATTACGTCGGGGTCATGGGCGTCGAGCTGTTCGTGACCCCACAGGGCCTGATCGTGAACGAGATCGCCCCCCGCGTCCACAACACCGGCCACTGGACCCAGGGTGGCTGTGCAGTGGATCAGTTCGAACAGCATATCCGTGCGGTGGCTGGCCTGCCTTTGGGCGACGGCCAGCGTTACGCGGATGTGGTGATGGAAAACCTGATCGGCGACGAGGTCGCCCGCGTTCCGGACCTTCTGAAAACGCCGAACACGCAGGTCCACCTTTACGGCAAGGGCGATCCGCGACCGGGGCGCAAGATGGGCCACGTCAACCGGATCACCGGATGAAGCCGCCCCGACTGGCGGTCCGCGCGGCGATCCTGCAGGACGACCGGCTGCTGCTGGTCAACGCCTATCCGGGCCAGCAATCCGACCTGTGGTGCCTGCCCGGCGGCGGGGTCGAACCCGGCCAGTCCCTGCCCGAGAACCTGATCCGCGAAGTGGCCGAGGAAACCGGCCTGGCTGTCACCGTCAGCGCCCCGATCCTGGTCAACGAATTCCATGACCCCGATCGCGGATACCACCAGGTCGAGATCATCTTCCGCGCCGCGCTTTCGGGCGACATTGGCATCGTCCTGGAAGACCCGGAAAAGGTGGTGAACCGCTTTACCTGGGCCAGCCGCACTGAGCTGCCCCGCCTGCGCCACAAGCCTGCGATGCTGGCCCGCGCCGTCTGGGGCCAGCACGCAGCCTGGTACGATCCGCTGGAGCGGATCGTCGGCTAAGTCTTCTTCACGAGAATATCCCACGGGGTTCCGGGGCGTGAAGCCCCCGGCTTATTCCGCTGCCTCGTTCATCGCCGTCTCGGACCCCGACTTCATGCGGAAGCCGCGCTCAAGCTGGTCGAAGGGCGCCACGGGATAGTCGCCCGAGAAGCAGGCGTCGCAATATTGCGGGCGGGCCTTGTTGCGACCCTCGGCCTCGCCCACGGCGCGATACAGCCCATCCAGCGACACGAAGGCCAGGCTATCCACGCCGATCCAGTCGCGCATTTCCTCGGGCGTCATGTTCGCGGCCAGCAGCTTGTCGCGGTCGGGCGTGTCCACGCCATAGAAGCAAGGCCAAGCCGTGGGCGGGGATGCGATGCGGAAATGCACCTCGGCCGCGCCGGCGTCCAGGATCATGTCCTTGATCTTGCGCGACGTGGTGCCGCGCACCACGCTGTCATCGACCAGCACCACGCGCTTGCCCGCGATCAGCGAACGGTTCACGTTCAGCTTCAGCCGGACGCCCATGTTGCGAATCTGCTCGGTCGGCTCGATGAAGGTGCGGCCCATGTACTGGTTGCGGATGATCCCCATGCCGTAGGGGATGCCCGATTCCTGTGCGTATCCGATGGCTGCGGGCGTGCCACTGTCGGGGACGGGGCAGACCAGGTCGGCATCAATAGGCGCCTCGCGCGCCAGTTCGACGCCGATCTGGCGGCGGGTTTCATAGACCGAGCGCCCGCCGATGATCGAATCGGGGCGCGAGAAATAGACATGCTCGAAGATGCAGAACCGGCCCGTCGAGGGGCCGAAGGGGCGCGAGGATTCGACCTGGCCCTTGGAAATCACCACCATCTCGCCTGGCTCGATCTCGCGGATGAAATCTGCGCCGATGATGTCCAGGGCGCAGGTTTCCGATGCCAGAACGAAACCGTCCTCACCCACCTTGCCCAGCACCAGCGGGCGCACGCCAAGCGGGTCGCGTACGCCGATCAGCTTGGTCCGCGTCATGGCGATGACGGAAAAAGCGCCCTCGACCCGGCGCAGGGCGTCCTTCATCCGTTCCGGGATGTTGCGCTGGATCGACCGCGCCATCAGGTGGATGATGCATTCACTGTCCGACGAGGACTGGAAGATCGACCCGCGCTCGATCAACTCGCGCCGAAGCGCCGCCGCATTGGTGATGTTGCCGTTATGGGCGATGGCGCAGCCGCCCATGTGGAATTCACCGAAGAAGGGCTGCACGTCGCGGATTGCGGTCGCGGCCTTGGTCCCGGCGGTAGAATAGCGCACATGCCCGATGGCCAGCGGGCCGGGCAGGGTGGCCATCACCTCGGCCTTGGTGAAGTTGTCGCGGACATAGCCAAAGCGGTGGGCGCTGTTGAACCCGTGTTCCGCATCATGGGCGACGATGCCCCCCGCTTCCTGCCCGCGATGCTGCAGCGCGTGCAGGCCAAGGGCCACGAAGTTCGAGGCATCGGTCACGCCGATGGCGCCGAAGATGCCGCATTCTTCGTGCAGGCGGTCCGAATCGAACGGATGGGCCAGGAATGGTTGCATCGCGGCGTCCTGAATGGCTTTGAGCTATACCCGCACCATGTAGTGCGGGTGCGTCCCAAAGTCACGCCCCCGCAAGGTGGCGGGGGCGGTTTTTCGTCACGGAAGCATCACAACAGGGCAGCCATGCAGCCGCTGCATCAGTTGGCGGGCGGGGTTTCCTGCGCCGAGGGGGTGGCCGTGGCCGTGCAGCCCGCCACCATCTGTTCATAGCGGCTGACGATCCAACCCGGCGCGTCATCGGGGATCTGCTGGTCCATCTGGCCGCGCATCCTCTCGAACACCTGGGCGCTGCGGCTGTTTTCGACCACCGCGACCTGCTGGCTGGTCATCACGCGGTCATAGACGATGAAGGCGATCGCCACCAGCAGGATGCCGCGCGCTACGCCGAACAGAAAGCCCATGCCCTGGTCCACCCCCCCAAGGGCCGAGCGTTGCACGACGGACGAGAACAGCGGCGTGATGATGGAAAAGACCACAAGGGCCAGTGCGAAGACCACGGCAAAGCCCGCGATGGTCGCCAGTTCGCAACTGTCGCCCAGGAAGCGGTCAAGGACCGGAAGCTGCGCGATCAGCGGGCGCATGGCCGCCGCGAAGATGAAGGCCAGGATGGCCGCGCCGATCCAGCCCAGGATCGCCAGCGATTCGCGCACGAAGCCGCGCGACCAGGCCAGGATGGCCGAAAGGATGATGACCGCAGCCACCACCGCGTCAATAACTGTGAATCCGTCCATTGCCTGTCCCCATGCGCCGGTTGTCTTTTCGTTTCAGGCACTTCAGCCGGCGCCGAAGACCTCTCCTGCAAATCCTGTCAGGTCGGCGATGCGCCGAACGCTCATCCCTCCTGCGCCCTCGACCTTCTGGCTGTCGGGCAAAATCGCCTGTGAAAAACCAAGTTTCTGCGCTTCTTTCAACCTGTTTTCCGCCTGCGCCACAGGACGCAGTGCGCCCGACAGGCTGATTTCGCCGAACAGCACCGCCTCGGGTGGCAGGGCGCTGTCCTCCCGGGCCGACAGCAGCGCGCCGGCGATGGCCAGGTCGGCGGCGGGTTCGTTGACCCGCATCCCGCCTGCCACGTTCAGGAAGACGTCGAGGCCCGCGAAGGGGATGCCGCAGCGTGCCTCGAGCACGGCCAGGATCGTGCTGACCCGGCCGCTGTCCAAGCCCACGACCGTGCGGCGGGGGGATGCGAGGGTCGATGGCGCGACAAGCGCCTGCACCTCGGTCAGGACGGGGCGCGTGCCTTCGATCCCGGCAAAGACGGCGCTGCCGGGCACCGGCTGGCCGCGTTCGGACAGGAACAGGGCCGAGGGATTCGCGACCTCGGCCAGACCCGCGCCAGTCATCTCGAAGACGCCGATCTCGTCCGCGGGGCCGAAGCGGTTCTTGACGGATCGCAGGATGCGGAACTGGTGGCCGCGTTCGCCTTCGAAATAGATGACGGTGTCGACCATGTGTTCAACCACGCGCGGGCCGGCGATCTGGCCTTCCTTGGTGACATGGCCCACCAGGAAGATCGCCACGCCCTTGCGCTTGGCGAAGGTGACAAGCTCATGCGCGGCGGCGCGGACCTGGGCCACGCTGCCTGGTGCTGCCTCGACCTGGTCGGACCACAGCGTCTGGACGGAATCGATGATCGCAAGGTCGGGGCGTTCATTGTCGAGCGTGGTCAGGATGTCGCGCAGGTTGGTTTCCGCCCCCAGCCGGACCGGCGCATCCGCCAGCCCCAGACGTTGCGCGCGCATCCTGACCTGGGCGCTTGCTTCCTCGCCGCTGATGTAGACCGCGTTCAACCCGCGCCGTGCAAAGGCTGCGGCACCCTGCAACAGAAGCGTGGATTTGCCGATGCCGGGATCCCCGCCGATCAGGACCGCGCTGCCGGGAACAAGGCCGCCGCCCAGCACGCGGTCCAGTTCGTCCATCCCGGACAGGTGGCGCGGGGGCGGGGCCTCGGTCGTCAGCAGGGTGGACAGCGGAACCGCACGGCCCTTGGCGGCGCCGAGGCCGCGGCCCGGACCTTGGGACAGGGGCGCTTCCTCGACGATGGTGTTCCAGGCGCCGCAGGCGTCGCAGCGGCCGGCCCATTTCTTGTGGGACGCACCGCAGGCGGTGCAGGTGAACGCGTTGGTGGATTTTGCCATGGCTTTCATGTGGCATCTGGGGGCAGCCGCCGCAATATGGGTATTTGGGCAACGAAGAAGCCCTCACGCCTTTGTCGGCTTGATCTTTGGTGCCTGTGCGGTCAGGTTCCCCGCGCAAAATCAAGGCGTCCCGATGGCCACACCTCGTCCGTTCTCTCGCTATGAATTCACCATCGCCTGGCGATACCTGCGTGCCCGGCGGGCCGAGGGCGGGGTCAGCGTGATGACCTGGATCAGCCTGATCGGCATCGCCCTGGGCGTGATGGCGCTGATCGCGACGCTGGCGGTGCGCGCGGGCTTCCGGGCCGAGTTCGTGGACACGATCCTGGGCGCGAATGCCCATACAACAGTCTACATGGCGCCCCAGCAGATCGAGAACGAGTTCACGGATGACGTTTATGTCGTCCCCGGCCGTATCGCGGATTACGACGCGATGGCCGCGACGCTGGCGCAGGTTCCGGGCGTCACACGGACTGCGCCCGTCGTTCGGGGCCAGGTCATGGCCACCGCCAACGACAGTTCGAACGTGGCTGAGGTTTTCGGGGTAAGTCTTGATGATCTCAAGGCTATGCCGCGGATCGTGGATCCTTCGACCTCGGTCGGAAGTGTGGACGACTTCGACCGCGGCATCGCCATCGGGTCAGGGATCGCGCGGGAACTGGCCGTGGGCCTGGGCGACCGCATCCGCTTGATCGCCCCGGAAGGCGCACGCACCGCCATTGGCACGACGCCGCGCGTCCAGGCCTATGAGGTCACCTATATCTTCAGCGCCGGACGATACGACATCGACCGCACCCGCATCTACATGCCGATGGCGGAGGCGCAGTCATACTTCAACCGCGAGGGCGTCGCCGACGAGATCGAGGTCTTCGTGACCGACCCCGAG
>JAPSIP010000291.1 GCA_031178645.1 Paracoccus sp. (in: a-proteobacteria)
CAGGCAGGAATAGTCCTTGTTGCACGACGACTGGTCGATCTGGCGCTTGCGGCCCAGTTCGGTGTCCAGCGGCACGATCGACACGCAGTTCGACTGGATGCCGCAATCGCCGCAGCCTTCGCAGACCTCGGGGTTGATCCAGACGCGGCGGTCGGGATCGGGAAATTGGCCCTTCTTGCGGCGGCGGCGCTTTTCGGCCGCGCAGGTCTGGATATAGAGGATCGCGCTGACGCCCTCGGTTTGGGCAAGATCGCGCTGCACCGCCATCAGTTCGGCCCGTTCCTCGAAGCGCAGGCCTGCGGGGAACTGCTTGCGGTCGATGTCTTCCTTTTCGTCATAAACGACGACCAGGGACTTCACGCCCATCGCCACCAGTTCCTCGGCGATCTGCCGGGCGGTCAGGCCCCCTTCGTTGGGCTGCCCGCCGGTCATGGCAACCGCGTCGTTGAACAGGATCTTGTAGGTGATCGTCGTGCCCGCCGCGATGGCCGCGCGGATCGCCAGCGAGCCGGAATGGTTATAGGTGCCGTCGCCCAGGTTCTGGAAGACGTGCTTGGTCTTGCTGAAAGGCGCCTCGCCCACCCAGTTCACGCCCTCGCCGCCCATATGGGTGAAGCCGGTGGTTTCCCGGTCCATCCACTGCACCATGTAATGGCAGCCGATCCCGGCATAAGCGCGGCTTCCCTCGGGCAGGCGGGTCGAGCTGTTATGCGGGCAGCCCGAACAGAACCAGGGGGTCCGGGTGGCAATCTCGGGGGCGTTGTCGGCGCGGCGAACCTCGGCCAGGCGCGACAGGCCGGCCTTGATGTGGTCGGTGCCGCGGCCTTCCTCGATCAGGATCTCGCCGATCTTCTGGGCGATCATCACCGGATCAAGGGCATAGCGGGTGGGGAACAGTTCCGCGCCGGTGCGGTCGTGCTTCCAGCCGTGGACGCGGCGGCCGTGGCGGTTGTCGAAGATCGCCTCTTTCAACTGCACTTCGATCAGCTTGCGCTTTTCCTCGACGCAGACGATCAGTTCAAGGTTCTCGGACCATTCCTGGAAAGACTTCATGTCCAGGGGCCAGGTCTGCCCGACCTTGTAAGTGGACAGGCCCAGCCGTTCGGCCTCGGATTCGTCGATGCCCAGCAGGGACAGCGCGTGGACCAGGTCCAGCCAGTTCTTGCCCGCCGCGACAAAGCCGATCTTGGCGCCGGGCTTGCCCCAGACCTTGTGGTCGATCTTGTTGGCGCGCGAAAACGCCTCAGCCGCCCAGCGTTTATAGTCGATCATCCGTGCTTCAGACGCGACGGGCGTGTCGTGCAGGCGGATGTTCAGGCCGCCTTCGGGCATCTGGAAATCAGGCGCGACGAAGGACAGCCGGAACGGGTCACCGTTCACGACCGAGGTCGCCTCGACCGTGTCCTTCATGGTCTTGAGGCCGGCCCAGACGCCCGCAAACCGCGACAAGGCAAAAGCGTAAAGGCCATAATCCAGGATTTCCTGCACGCCCGCAGGGGACAGCACCGGGATATAGCGGTCGATCATCGCCCAATCGGACTGGTGCAGCACGGAACTGCTTTCGCCGGTATGGTCGTCGCCCATTGCCATCACGACGCCGCCGAACTTCGACGTGCCCGCCATGTTGGCATGGCGCATCACGTCGCCCGACCGGTCCACGCCCGGCCCTTTGCCGTACCACAGCGCGAAGACGCCGTCGTATCTGCCCTCGCCGCGCAGTTCCGCCTGCTGGCTGCCCCAGATGGCGGTGGCGGCCAGATCCTCGTTCAGGCCGGGCTGGAACAGGATGTTCGATTCCGACAGCCGCTTGCCTTCGCGCATCATCTGCAGGTCGACCCCGCCCAGCGGCGAGCCGCGATAGCCGGTCACAAGCCCCGCCGTATCCAGCCCCGCCGCCTTGTCGCGTGCGGCCTGCATCAGCATCAGCCGGACCAGGGCCTGGGTGCCGTTCAGAAGCACCTGCGGCTTGGTCAGATCGAAACGGTCGGCTAGCGAAAATTCCTGCTTGCTCATCTGGCGTCTCCTCCACCCTTGTCCCGCAGTATAGGTCAGGTTTGCTGACCGATGAAGGAAAATATTCGTGCGTGGCTTTTGCTTGCCGGGGCAGGGCATTCAGGTTAGGTCTGCAAAAATTGCATGGCAGTCACGGCAGGATTGTAACAGCATGGACTGGGACAAGCTTAGAATATTCCACGCCGTTGCCGATGCGGGCAGCCTGACCCATGCCGGCGATACGCTGCACCTGTCGCAATCCGCCGTTAGCCGGCAGATTCGCGCGCTCGAGGAGTCGCTGGGAACCACGCTGTTCCACCGCCACGCCCGCGGCCTGATTCTGACCGAACAGGGTGAACTGCTGTTCGAGGCCACGTCATCGATGGCCCGCAAGCTGGACACGGCCTCCGCCCGCATCCGCGACAGCGAGGAGCATGTCTTCGGCGAACTGAAAGTCACGGCAACCGTGGGTTTCGGCACCTTGTGGCTGGCGCCGAAGCTGGTGAAGCTATACGAAAAGTATCCCGATCTGAAGATCGACCTGATGCTGGAAGAACGCGTGCTGGATCTGCCCATGCGCGAAGCCGACGTGGCGATCCGCATGAAGGAACCCAGCCAGTCCGACCTGATCCGCCGCCGCCTTCTCAGCGTCAGGATGCGGCTTTATGCGACGCAGGAATATCTGGACAAGGCGGGTGTGCCGGAAACCATGGCGGACCTGTCGCCCTATCGCCTGATCTGCCA
>JAPSIP010000292.1 GCA_031178645.1 Paracoccus sp. (in: a-proteobacteria)
AGATGCTAGCCGGTGACTAGCCGATGCGGCGCGCCTGTAAAAGCCCGCTTAGCGCGCCTGATCCAGCAGAGCCGACAGCGCCGGATAGAACTGCTGGGCAGTCATATGGCCTTCCAGACGCCCCACCTCAAACCCGTGGTCCAGCAGGATGAAGGTCGGCGTAACGAAGGGACGCCGCGCCAGGGCCAGCCCGTCGGGGTAGGGGCCATATATGTCCACCCGCATCAGCGGCGCGGCCCTACCCGCATCGGATGCGGCATAACCCGGCCCGATGGTGCGGTCCCAAGCCTTGCAATAAACGCAGCCCTCCTTCTCGACCATCAGCAACCGCAGGGGGTCGGCTGCGGCGGGCAGGGCCATAAGGGCAAGTGCGGCAAGGAAACGGATCATGGCGGCATTATCGGGCGGCTGCGGTGGCTTGGCAATCGCCGCACGGCCCCCTATCCCTTGACCATGGACGAGCTTCTGGAACCCCTGGTCGCCAAGGACCGCCGCGCCCTGTCGCGGGCGATCACGCTGATCGAATCGACGCGCCCCGATCACCGCGCCCGCGCGGTTGCGCTGCTGGCGGACCTGCCCGACCGGCAGGCGTTGCGCATCGGGCTGTCGGGAACCCCTGGCGTCGGCAAATCGACCTTCATCGAGGCCTTCGGGACCATGCTGACCGAGCAGGGCCTGCGCGTTGCGGTGCTGGCGGTCGATCCTTCGTCCACTCGGTCGGGCGGGTCGATCCTGGGCGACAAGACCCGAATGGAGACGCTGTCGCGCAATCCCATGGCCTTCATCCGCCCCACACCGTCCAACGCCCAGCTTGGCGGCGTCGCGCGCCGCACGCGCGAGGCGATCCGGCTGTGCGAGGCAGCGGGCTATGACGTGGTGCTGATCGAGACGGTGGGCGTCGGCCAGTCCGAAACCCTGGTGGCCGAGATGTGCGACCTGTTCGTCCTGTTGCTGGCCCCGGCGGGCGGCGACGAATTGCAGGGCGTCAAGCGCGGCATCATGGAGATGGCCGACCTGATCCTGGTCAACAAGGCCGATGGCGACCTGCTGGGCACCGCCCGGCGTACGGTCGCCGATTACGCGGGCGCGCTGCGCCTGCTGCGCAAGCGCCCTCAGGATCCTCAGGGCTTTCCCAAGGCGCTGCCGGTATCCGCCGCAACCGGGGACGGTCTGGCAAAGGCTTGGGACGAAATGCAGGCATTGGCCGAATGGCGGCGCGAACAGGGGCATTTCGCCGCCAACCGGGCGGAACAGGCGCGGCATTGGTTCTTGGCCGATGTGCGCGCGGGCCTGCTGGCACGGCTGGAAACCCCTGCGGCGCGGGACCGGTTGCTGCAGCTGGGGGATGCCGTCGCCCATGGCCATGCCGTTCCCGCCGAAGCGGCGCAGGACATGCTGGATTGGCTGGCGGCGCAGAAATAGACGCCCGATTTCGCGGCCCGCGCCACGCCGCGAATCGGTTAGGATCGAAGGCATGGATATGGGTGAACGACATGCTGGATCTGCCTGATCACGACACGCTTTATGCCGCGCTTGTGGCGCGCGACCCTGCCTGGGAGGGGCGCGCCTTGGTCGGCGTCGCCACCACCGGCATCTTCTGCCGCCTGACCTGCCCGGCCCGCAAGCCGTTGGCCCGGAACTGCCGCTGGTTTGCTTCCGCAAAGGCTGCGCAGGCCGCAGGTTTTCGCCCTTGCCTGCGCTGTCATCCCACTGGCGCGACGGCCGAAGGCGATCCGCTGGTCCGCGACCTGCTGGCCCGGCTGGATGAATGCCCGGAGCGCCGCTGGTCCGAATCCGACCTGCTGGCGCTTGGGCACGACCCTTCGACCGTGCGGCGGGCCTTCAAACGGCATTTTGGGCAAAGCTTCCTGGGGTTGGCCCGCGCGGCACGGCTGCGCAGCGGCCTGTCCAGCCTGGCGAAAGGATCGGCGATGATCGAGGCACAACTGGATGCGGGATTCGATTCGGCCTCAGGCTTCCGGGCGGCCTTCGCGCGGCTGTTCGGCCATGCGCCGCACCAGTTGCGGCAGGGGTCGGACCTGCTGGCCGACTGGATCGACACGCCCCTGGGGGGCATGATCGCCGTTGCCGACGACCAATCCCTGCACCTGCTGGAATTCATCGGCCGCAAGGCCCTGCCCAATGGGTTGCGCCGCTTGTCCGCGCATGTCGGCGGTCGGGTCGGTTTGGGACGCACCCCGGTGCATGACCTGGCCGAGACGCGGCTTGCGGCCTATTTCGCGGGAAAGGCGCCGCTGCTGGATGTGCCGGTGACGCTGCATGGCACGCCCTTCCAGCAGCAGGTCTGGCGCGCCTTGCAGGAGATCCCCGCCGGGCAGACGCGCAGCTATGCCCAGCTTGCGACTGCCATCGGGCGTCCCACGGCCATCCGCGCGGTGGCCCGCGCCAATGCCACGAACCGCATCGCCCTGGTCGTCCCCTGCCACCGGGTGATCGGCGCGGACGGCACGATGACGGGCTATGCAGGCGGGCTGTGGCGCAAGGAAAAGCTGATCGCGATTGAACGCGGCTATGCCTGATTCGGGTTGACGGCCCGCGCAGGTTCCATTAGGGACGCGCAAACGGAATTCCGGGCGCTGCCTCGCGGCGCCCTTTCACATTGGGCCGGAACCCCCGCCGGGACCGCCCGCATAGCAAAGACGAAGGATCAATACCATGTCGCGCGTCTGCGAACTGACCGGCAAAGGCCCGATGACCGGCAACAATGTCAG
>JAPSIP010000293.1 GCA_031178645.1 Paracoccus sp. (in: a-proteobacteria)
GTCGAGGCGGCGACAGTCGCATCGGTGGACGCGTCCTGGCTGCAGGCGCGGGGGTTCCTTTACGAAATCGAGACTGCGGGGAACTATACGCTCGACTTTTCGGGCAAGGGACGCTGGCCGATCGCCACGAATTTCCTGGGAACGGCGGCCTATGCCTTTGCCGAGTTCGACGGTGGCATCGACGAGTTCTTCAACAGCGTAACAGCAGACATGACAGTCCTCGCCCTTGACGGGTTGTCCATCGACCTGGGCTATCTGAATGCCGGGATCGATTTTGCCGCAGGGATCATCGCGCTTGGCGGCAATGCGACGCTCAGCCTGAATCGGGTCGACGATCCTGCACCGGTGCCGCTTCCGGCAACCTTGCCGCTTCTGGCGGCCTCGATCGGGTCCGCCCTTTTCCTGCGGCGGCGCAGCGCGGCCTGAACGTCCGATCCGCCCGACAAGCCAGAGGCCGGGTTGCACTGCGGATCCCGGCCTTCTTCACGGCCGGGACAGGCCCCGCGGCCTCAGCCCCAATAGGCGGCGGCCATGAAGTCCTTGCGGTCGATGCCGCGGGCGATCAGGTGCTGGCGGGCAAGCCGGGCTTGGCCTGCCTCGCCCGCGAACCAGACATGGCTGCCTTGGTCCAAGGGCGCCTCGGCCAAGGCCGCCAGCAGATCGTCGCAAGGCGTCACGCGTGGATCGGCGGCCAGGGGACCCAGGTCGCACAGAGCGGCCCGGACGTGGGCTGAAACCTGGCCCTGCGCCAGGTCCAGCATCCGCGCGATGGCAGGCAGCGCGGTTTCGTCGCCGAACAGGTGCAGCCGGTCGGCATCCGGGCACCAGCCGCCGCCGGGGCCGATGATGCCCACCTCGGCCCCTTCGGGACCGGACAAGGCCCAGTCGCAGGTCGGGCTGCCCGTGTGGCGGAAGATGTCGAAGTCCAGCCAGTCGGCGGCCTGTTCCGCCACGGTATAGACCGGCCGGTGCAGCGCATCCGCACCCGTCGGCCATTCCGTGCGCCCCGAGTCGCCAATCCGCGGCCAAAGGGCCGACCGTCCCGCAGGGGGCAGCAGAAGGCGGAAATGCAGGCTGCCCGTCCCGAAACGCGCGGCATCGGGACCGGCCAGCCGAACCCGGATAAAGCTTGGGCTGCGCTGCCTGACCGACGCCACCCGCATCAGCGACAGCCCGGGGGCAAGGGCCCCGGCATCCACCCGGTCCCATTGCACGTCCAGCCCTGCTTCCGCGAACAGTTCGGTCGCACTGTCCTGAAGATTGCCGATCAGCCGCGATTCGGGCGCCGACAATTCGACGCGCACGTCGTCGTCCCCCGGGATCAGCCGCAGTTCGCATCCCCAGACGAACAGGCTCAGGGCATCGGCGGTTTCTTCCAGCGGCACGTCCCAGGCCACGGCCCGCGCCTTCAGCGCCGCAGCAGCCGCGCCCGAGGCCCGGGGGATGATGCCAAAGTTCCGATGGGTGCGCAGATGCGACATGACGCAGGCCTTTCCCTGATCGCGATGTGGATATAGTAGAGCAATTCAGTCAACAATATGAAACAGGGCTGCCCCGGGCGGATTCCGGGGGGAAGATGAAAGGCGTGGGATGAGCTTTCTTCACAGAATGACCTGCCGAACCGAAGGGATCCATGCGACGCTGCCGGTCCGCTGGCGCAGCCTGGACGGGATGGTCGGGGTGTTCTGGCAGGCGCGTGGCGAAGCCGGCGCCCGCGGCTATTACCTGTCGCCCGACCCGCGCATCGTGTTCTTCTTCAACGACGTATCGTCCCACATCCGGGTGTCGAACCGAGAGGACGGGATACCTGGTCACGCCCGGCCGATGATGCGGGCGCTTTACGTCCCGCCGGGCGTCCCGCTGTGGTCCAGATTTGCCGGGGCGCACCATTTCTCTCACCTGGATCTGCACCTGCACCGCGACCGGCTTTTGCGGCTGCTGTCCCCGTCCTTGGGAACGTCCGAGGCGCTGTCCGTCCTGAACCGTCCGGTCGAAACCGGGGATGCCGCGCCCCTGTCCGCCCTGGCCAATCTGCTGGTAGCCGAGGTTTCCCAGCCCCGCCATCACCCGGTCTTCGCGGAAAACCTGGTGGGCAGCATCGCCACCGGCCTGCTTGACCTGCCGGTGGAACGCGGCGACCGCGTTTCCGGCGGGCTGACGCCGGCGCAGATGCGCCGGCTGACCGGCGCGCTGACGGCGCGGCAGGACCGCCGCATGACCGTGGCCGAGATGGCTGCCACGGTGGGTCTTTCCGAAAGCTGGTTCGCTGCGGTCTTCAAGCAGACCACCGGTCAGACGCCCCTGCAATGGCAGCTGGCGCAAAGGATCGTCCAGGCCAAGCGCCTGCTTCTGGAAAGCGACCTGACCGTGGCCGAGGTCGCGGCCCAGCTTGGCTTTTCCGACCAGGCCCACCTGACCCGCGCCTTCCGCCAGATCGCGGGCGAGA
Organism: Paracoccus sp. (in: a-proteobacteria); assembly: GCA_031178645.1. Taxonomy (GTDB): domain Bacteria; phylum Pseudomonadota; class Alphaproteobacteria; order Rhodobacterales; family Rhodobacteraceae; genus Paracoccus. The sequence continues at coordinate 2,447 of JAPSIP010000293.1, forward strand.
CACCCGCCGCATGGCGGCGGATGCAGATGGCAGGGTGACATGGTCTACCAGGTGTGGCGCAGGGTCGCGGTAATCTCGCGGCCGGGGTTGTAGTAGTCAGCCGTGAAGCTGCCCACGACATGCTGGTTGTCCAGCAGGTTGCTGATATTGACCGCCAAGCTGGTGTTTTCCCGCACCTCATAGGTGAAGGCCGCGTCAAGAAGGGTCGTGGCTTCGCTTTTGCCGGTGTCGTTCGTCTCGTTGAAAAAATACGAGCCGACATACCG
>JAPSIP010000294.1 GCA_031178645.1 Paracoccus sp. (in: a-proteobacteria)
AGCTTCCCCCCAGGATCAGCACGAATTCGTCCCCGCCGATCCGGGCGACATGATCGCGTGACCGAACCGCCCGGCCCAGCACCCGCGCGACATTGCCCAGCAGGTGGTCGCCCGCGCCATGTCCCAGCCGGTCATTGACCTGCTTGAAATTGTCCAGATCCAGATGAACCAGGGCAAAACCCTGCATCCCGCCCTTGGGGTCCAGGGCATTGCGCATGATCGCGTGCAAGCCCCGCCGGTTGAGCAAGCCAGTCAGGGCGTCGGTATGCGCCTCTCGTTCGGCGTCCTGGCGGGCCAGCATCAGATAGCGGTTGAAGCGGGCAAGTTCCTGCTGGATGGCGCGGTTCGCCTCTTGCAGGAACATCAGTTCCAGCGCCAGTTCCGTGGGGGCGAAATCCCCCTCGGTCAGGCCGAAGGTGGCCACCGCATCCGACAGCGACACCCCGAAGCCAAAGTTCAGCAGCAACCCCCCGAAGCCCGGCGCAACGACATGGCCGCGCAGCATCAGCTGCCGATGATGGCGCAGGCGCAGGGCCATCCGCTCCCCCGGTTCCGCCGCTCGGATGGCGCCGATGACATGGCCGGTCGCGCTGCCCCGTGCCTCGACGAAGACATCCTCGACCCCCTGGGCGCCGGGCGGCATCAGCTTGCGCATGGTCGGACCGGCAAATTGGATCAGCCCGCAATCGGCAATGCACAGATGCATGGGCATCATGCGGCCAAGGGCAGCCTGCCCCAGCGTCAGGGCATGGGTCACCGCGCCTGCCCCTTGGCCGACAGGTGGAAGGTGCGCGCGGCGGCGAAGGCCGAATCGGACACATCGACACACAACCCCTCGTCCTGCCGGAAGATCACGCAAAGCGTGCCGTAATCATCGGCCATGGCCCGCAGCAAACCGGCCAGCAGCGACGTCCAGATGGGCGGTCCGTCCGAAAAGGTGACCCAGATCAGCCCGTCATCGCTGCGCGAGAGGCCAATTTCGGGGATATCGACATCGTCCGTGATCAGCCGGATCCGGTCCGGCAATTCCTCAAGCCGCAAAAGGAAATCCAGGAAATCCCGGCCGCAAAAGCGCAGCAGGCGCCAGATTTCCTCTTGCCGGACCAGCCAGGCCCCCAGGTCCTCGACCAGTTCGTCGATGGGCTTGTCAAGGTTGCGCGCCGCTTCATGCAGCAACGGGCCAGGGGGCAAGGTGCCTGACTGGCTATCCAGAGAAACCGATTGCTCGGTCAGGAATTTCTCGATCGCGCGGCTGACCAGATCGTGCATGTGTCACCTCCGCCGCCGGTGATAAGCGCAAGAGGTGAAGAAATTCCCAACGTCAGATGTCCCAGCCGTAACTGCCGGGACCTGCCAGGGCGGTGCGGGCCTGCATCAGGTCGCCCGGCACCACCTGCAGGTCCGCCGCAGCCTCAAGCACCCGCTGGTCGTCTTCCAGCAGATAATCCAGGACATGCAGCGCGATCTCGGGATTGCCTGCTGCCTGACGCAGATCTTGGGGCTGAAGCCCAGTCGCCCCCAGAAAGCCGCCCAGCAGTTCGGGCCGTTCGACCATGTAGAGAAGAACGCCCATGGCCAGATCTTGCGCGGATTCTCGCGTATATGTCATCAGATGTTTCCTTGATGCGGCCCCGTGCTGCCTGTTTGGAAACCCTTTATTAAGGAATCAATGCAATTCTTTGGAAAATTGTCGTAAAGGGGCGTTATCTGTGACTGCGCGTATCCTTATTGTGGAAAGCAGCGCAACCAGCCGGATCAGCCTCAAGGTCAGGCTGTCGGGCGCCTGTTACGATGTGCTGGCGGCCGCGTCGGTAACTGAACTGATGTCGCAATTGCGCCTTGGCCGCCCGGATCTGATTCTTCTCGGGCCGGGCTTCACGGATTTGCCGCTGGCGAACTTCTTTCACATGGTGGCCGTGGAACGCCCCCGCACGCCGGTTCTGGTCCTGGCCAACGGGCAGCGCCGGGTCGAGGCGCTGGAGGCAGGCGCGGCGGCCGTTCTGGACCCGCGGGTCGATGAGCAGATGCTTTTGGCCCGCGTGCGCGGCCTGCTGCGGGATGCCGAGGCGGAGGATTCCCCCGAATTCACCATGGCCGAACAGGCGGCGGGCTTTGCCCATGCGCCGTCCGGCAATGTCGTCCTTGTGGCCGATCAGCCCGCGCGGGCGCAACGCTGGCGCCATGTCCTGCAACCCCGCCTGAACTGCCGATTCGCCATTTCGAGCCCTGACGAGACGCTCAGCGCGGCGGCACAGGGCGATGGCGCGGACCTCTACATCATCGCCGCAGACATCGACCGCAAGGGCGACGGCCTGCAGCTTTTGTCGGAACTGCGGTCGCGGAACGGATCGAAGGAGGCGGGCTTCGCGGTTCTCGTCGCGCCCGAGCGCGAGGAGCTTTGCGCCATCGCCCTGGACTTGGGCGCGGGCGAGGTTCTGCCCCTGGATCCGGCCGAGGACAACAATGCGGAAATCGCCGCCCTGGCCTTGCGCAACCAGCTTGACCGCAAGCGCCGCGCCGACAGCCGGCGCGAGGAGATGAAGCGCAACATGGCCTGGGCCATGTCCGATCCCCTGACCGGCCTTTACAACCGCCGCTATGCCCTGCCCCGCCTGATCGAGATCGCGCGCGGTGCCATGCGGCGGCAATCGGGATTTGCCGTGATGGCGCTGGATCTGGATCGCTTCAAGGCGATCAACG
>JAPSIP010000295.1 GCA_031178645.1 Paracoccus sp. (in: a-proteobacteria)
CCCATGCCACCGGGATGATCACCGATATCGGGATCGAGACGGGTCGGGCGATCTACCGGCTGGTCCATCCGGGACGCGGGGCCGGCGCGGATCCGCGGAAACTGCACATCCTGCTGTCGATCGTCGGAACCTATGTGCTGGGCGGGATCGTTGGGGCCCTGGGGTATGCAATGGTCGGTTTCTATTTTTCCCTGCCGCTGGCGGTTCTGCTGCTGGCGCTTGCGGCACCCGGCCTTTCGCCGGGGCCGTTGACGCGCAGGGGACCGGCCGCAAAGCCAGAAGGAACAAAATCATGACCGAGGAACGCGACACCCAGACCGCCGTCCTTCGCGGATTGATGAATAAATGCCCCAATTGCGGCGAGGGCCAGTTGCTGCGCGGCTATCTTGGCGTGCCCCCGGAATGCGACATGTGCCATGCGCCCCTGGGCCGCTATCCGGCGGCGGACGGACCGGCCTTCTTCGCCATGACCATCATGCTTTTGCTGCTGATCCCGCTGATCGGCTTTACCTGGGTGCTGTTTCGCCCCTCGCCCGTGATGCTGCTGCTGATCACCGGGGGCATCACGACGGTCGTGACGCTGATCCTGCTGCGCTTCGTCAAGGGCGCCTTCATCGGCTATCTCTGGGCCAAGAACGAACAGGACCGGGGCGCCTGAGGGGGCGCCTAGAACAGCGACAACTGGTCCCCTGCCCGGGGCGGCGGCCCGAAGCGGCTGCAATCCAGCGGCGCGGCCTCCTTGTGATAGCCCAACCGCCTGCGCGCCAGCCGGAACCGCTGCAGGGCCAGATCCGCCTCGACGCCCTCGCCCCGGAAGCGATGGCCGAAGCGCGGGTCATTGTCCCGCCCGCCGCGCATGGCCGCCACGCGGTTCATCACATGGGCGGCCATGCCGGGATGGTGGCGGTCCAGCCAGTCGCGGAACAGGGGCGAGACTTCCAGCGGCAGGCGCAGGGGGATCATGCTGGCGGTGCTGGCGCCTGCCTCGCGCGCGGCGGCTAGGATCGCCTCGATCTCGGGCTCGGTCAGGACGGGGATGACGGGGGCCACCATCACGCGCACCGGGACACCGGCGGCGGACAGGTCACGGATCATCCGAAGGCGGGTCTGCGGGGTGGGCGCCCGGGGTTCCATCGCACGGGCCAGGGCCGCGTCCAGCGTCGTGATGCTGACCCCAACCGCCGCCATGTCCTTGGCCGCCAGTTCCGCCCACAGGTCCAGGTCGCGCAGAACCATCTGCCCCCGCGTGACCAGCGTCACCGGATGGTTCCAGTCCGACAGAACCCGCAGGATCCCCGGCATGATCGCCAGCCGGGATTCGATTGGCTGGTAGGGATCGGTATTGGTGCCAAGCGCGATCGGTGCAGGCCGATAGCTGGGGCGCGCCAGTTCGCGGGCCAGCAATTCGGCGGCATCGGGCTTGGCGGTGATCATCGTCTCGAAATCCAGGCCCGGCGACAGGCCCAGCCAGGCATGGGTCGGCCGGGCATAGCAATAGATGCAGCCATGCTCGCAACCGCGATAAGGATTGATCGAGCGGTCGAAGGAAATGTCGGGCGAGGTGTTGCGCGTGATGATGCTGCGCGGCCGCTCCACCGTGACCTGGGTGCGCAGCAGGTGGCTGTCCTCGGGGATGTCCCAGCCGTCGGATTCGCGCAGCCGCTGATGCGGCTCGAACCGGCCGTCGGGGCGGGTGTCGGTGCCTCGGGCTTTCAGGCGCTTGTCAGGATCGCGGGGCGGCAGCATGACAGTGTGTTAGAACATTAGGGGAACATCTTCCAGCATTTTTGGTGGTTGATGTTCGATCCGCCCGCCCCCATCCTGCGCCCATCACAGACAGGAGGCCGTCATGACCGACGATTACACCCCGCCAAAGGTGTGGAGCCAGAAGGGCCAGAACGGAGGCCAGTTCGCCAGCATCAACAAGCCCACCGCCGGGGCGCAGTTCGACCGCGACCTGCCCGTGGGCCGGCATCCCCTGCAGCTTTATTCGCTGGCCACGCCCAACGGGCAAAAGGTCACGATCATGCTGGAAGAATTGCTGGAGGCAGGCCATGACGCCGAATACGACGCCTGGCTGATCCGCATCGGCGACGGCGACCAGTTCGGCAGCGGCTTCGTCGCCGCCAACCCCAATTCCAAGATCCCTGCGATGATGGACCATTCGGTGACGCCGCCGCGCCGGGTCTTCGAATCCGGATCCATCCTGGTCTATCTGGCGGAAAAGTTCGGGGCGTTCCTGCCCGCCGATCCCGCCGCCCGGACCGAGGCGATGAACTGGCTGTTCTGGCAGATGGGCTCGGCCCCCTTCCTGGGCGGCGGATTCGGGCATTTCTATGCCTATGCGCCGGTCAAGATCGAATACGCCATCGACCGCTATACGATGGAGGCCAAGCGCCAGCTTGACGTGCTGAACCGGCACCTCGCCGACAACCGCTTCATGGCGGGCGAGGACTATTCCATCGCCGACATGGCGATCTGGCCCTGGTACGGGCAGGTCGTGGCAGGCAAGCTGTATGGTGACGCGGCGACATTCCTGGATGCGGAAATCTACGGCAATGTCCACCGCTGGCATGACGAGATTGCCGCGCGTCCCGCTGTCCAGCGCGGGATCAAGGTCAACAAGACCTCGGGCGATCCGTCGCAGCAGTTGTGGGAACGCCACGATGCCAGCGACC
>JAPSIP010000027.1 GCA_031178645.1 Paracoccus sp. (in: a-proteobacteria)
CGCGGCGGTGCTGATCCACGAGGCGATCGGCGACCAGCTGACCTGCGTCTTTGTGGACCACGGCCTTCTGCGGCTGAACGAGGCCGAGGAAGTCGTGACCATGTTCCGCGACAACTACAACATCCCGCTGATCCATGCGGATGAAAGCGAACTGTTCCTGGGCGCGCTGGAAGGCGTTTCCGACCCCGAGGTCAAGCGCAAGACCATCGGCCGGCTGTTCATCGACGTGTTCCAGCGTTACGCATCCGCCATCGACGGGGCCGAGTTCCTGGCCCAAGGGACGCTTTATCCCGACGTGATCGAGAGCGTCAGCTTCAGCGGCGGTCCTTCGGTCACTATCAAGTCGCACCACAATGTCGGCGGCCTGCCCGAGAAGATGGGCCTGAAGCTGGTGGAACCCCTGCGCGAGCTGTTCAAGGACGAGGTTCGCGCCCTGGGCCGCGAACTGGGCCTGCCGGACAAGTTCATCGGCCGCCACCCCTTCCCCGGTCCCGGCCTTGCCATCCGCTGCCCCGGAGAGATCACGCGCGAGAAGCTGGACATCCTGCGCCGTGCCGATGCGGTCTTCATCGACCAGATCCGCAGGCACGGGCTGTATGACGAGATTTGGCAGGCCTTCGTCGCCATCCTTCCGGTCCGCACCGTGGGCGTGATGGGCGACGGGCGCACCTATGACTTTGCCTGTGCGCTGCGGGCCGTGACCTCGGTCGACGGGATGACGGCGGACTACTATCCTTTCACGCACGAGTTTTTGGGCGAAACCGCAACCCGCATCATCAACGAGGTCAAGGGCATCAACCGCTGCACCTATGACATCACCTCGAAGCCGCCGGGCACGATCGAATGGGAATAAACCATCTGACGCCTTGAAAGGACCATCATGACCTGCGCCTGCGGCCATCACCACCACCCCCGCCACCATCACGGTGCCAAGGGCACGCCCGTGCCGATGAAGGCGCCGATGCTGGGCCTGACGGGGCGGCTGATCTGCGCGGATGCAGGGCAGATGATGACGGCCCTGTCGCTGCTGCCCGATCACATCCGGCAAAGCCGCGAGGAGCCGGGCTGCCTGCGCTTCGACCTGTGGCAGGACGAGGATCCACTGGTCTGGAACCTGTCCGAACTGTTCGTCGACGCCGACGCCTTTGCCGCGCACGGCGTGCGGACAAGGGCCAGCGACTGGGGACGCGACAGCGCGGGGATCGGCCGCGATTTTCACCGCCACGAGGTGATCCCGGTCATCCGGCGCGAAACCCGGCAGGATCTGGATGCCATCGACGCCCTGCTGCGCGAAGCCTTTGGCGGCGAGGCCGAGGCGCAACTGGTCTGCCGCCTGCGCGCAGATGGCGACCTGTCGCTGTCGCTGGTGGTCGATGCCGGTGGCGCCATCCTTGGCCATGCCGCCCTGTCGCCCCTGGCGGCCGATCGCCCTGCCCATGCGCTTGCCCCCGTCGCGGTCGCACCCAAGGCGCAGCGGCTTGGCATCGGCACGGCCTTGGTCCGCGAGGCCGTGTCATGGACCGATGAAGCCTCGGTCGTGGTGCTGGGCGATCCGGGCTATTACGGGCCGCTGGGTTTTCTGCCGGCCGATCTGGTTTCCCCCCATGGCGGGCCGGGCTTGCAGATGATCGGCGATCTGCCCCGCGGGACCGCTGTGCGCCACGCCCCGGCTTTCGCCGCCCTTTAGGCGCCGTCAGCCTTGCGGATCGGTCCGGGTGGGTTACATCTGGGACAGGCATGAAAGGAATCCGCATGGCAGGACAACCGATTTACGATGCGCGCGAGCCGGTCTCGGGCAGCGAGTTTGGAAACCTTCCGGCATGGGATCTGACCGACCTCTATCCCGCGCCCGATTCCGCCGAACTGACCGCTGACATCGCCCTGCTGGAATCCGAAGTCACGGGTTTCGCCGCCCGCTATCAAGGCAAGCTGGCCGACCTGACCCCGACCGAGATGCTGGCCTGCATCGAGACCTATCAGCGCATCGACATCACGGCCGGGCGGATCATGTCCTATGCCGGGCTGCGCTATTACCAGAACACGACCGATCCGGCGCGGGCCAAGATGATGGGCGACCTTCAGGGCCGCATCACCGACATCACCACGCCGCTGGTCTTCTTCAGCCTGGAATTCAACCGCATCCCCGATACGACCTATGAAGCCGTCTTTGCGGCAGCCGATGGACCCGCCCGCTACAAGCCGATGTTCGACCGGATGCGCGCGATGCGCCCCCACCAGCTTTCCGATGAGCTGGAGCAGTTCCTGCACGACGCGTCCGTGGTCGGCGCCGCCGCCTGGAACCGACTGTTCGACGAAACCACCGCCGCGCTCGAGTTCCGGGTCGATGGTGAGGTGATGGGCCTGGAAGCCACGCTGAACCTGCTGACCGACCATGACAGGTCGCGCCGCGAGGCCGCCGCCCATGCCCTGGCCAAGGTCTTCGGCAAGAACGTCACCTTGTTCGCGCGGGTGCACAACACCCTGGCCAAGGAAAAGGCCATCGAGGACAAGTGGCGCAAGATGCCCACGCCGCAGTATGGCCGCCACCTGTCGAACCATGTGGAACCCGAGGTGGTCGAGGCGCTGCGCAATGCCGTCACCGCCGCCTATCCGCGCCTGTCGCACCGCTATTACGCGCTAAAGGCCAAGTGGCTGGGCCTGGACAAGCTGCAGGTCTGGGACCGCAACGCGCCGCTGCCCACCGCCCCCGCCCGCACCATCGGCTGGGACGAGGCACGGCAGACCGTGCTGGACGCCTATGCTGGCTTTTCGCCCCGGCTGGCGGAACTGGCCGAGCCCTTCTTCGACAAGGGCTGGATCGACGCCGCCGTCACCCCTGGCAAGGCGCCTGGCGCATTCGCCCATCCGACCGTGACCACCGTTCACCCCTATGTGCTGCTGAACTATCTGGGCAAGCCGCGCGACGTGATGACGCTGGCCCATGAGTTGGGCCACGGCGTCCATCAACGTCTGGCGGCGGGCCAGGGCGAACTGTTGTCATCGACGCCCCTGACCTTGGCCGAAACGGCATCGGTCTTTGGCGAAATGCTGACCTTCCGGGCGCTGCTGTCCAAGGCCACCGACCCGGCCGAGAAGAAGGCCCTGCTGGCCGGCAAGGTCGAGGACATGATCAACACGGTCGTCCGCCAGATCGCCTTCTATGATTTCGAATGCAAGCTGCACGCCGCCCGCGCCGAGGGGGAACTGACCCCCGACGACATCAATGCGCTTTGGATGTCGGTGCAGCATGAAAGCCTGGGGCCCGTCTTCGAGTTCATGCCGGGGTATGAAACCTTCTGGACCTATGTACCGCATTTCGTTCACTCGCCCTTCTACGTCTATGCCTATGCCTTCGGCGACGGGCTGGTGAACGCGCTTTACGCCACTTATGAAGCCGGGCTGCCGGACTTCCAGGGCAAGTATTTCGACCTTTTGTCCGCTGGGGGATCGAAGCACCACAAGGAGCTGCTGGCCCCCTTCGGGCTGGATGCCTCGGACCCCAGGTTCTGGGACAAGGGGCTGTCGATGATCGAGGGCTTTATCGACGAGCTTGAGGCATTGGAGGCATAGGGGGCTGCCGCCCCCATCCGCTGCGCGGATTCCCCCGCGGATATTTTTGCACAGAAGATGGTGGCGATGCTGAAACGGATCCTTGTGGCGGTGGCGGTGCTGGTGGTCGTGGCTGCGGCGGCGTTCTTTGTTCTTGCGCCTGGCTATGTCGAGCGGGCGCTGAACCCGCTGCGGATGCCCGCCGAAGGCTGGCCGGTGTCGGACGAGGCGCAGGCGCTGCATGACCGGCTGGTGATCGGCGACTGGCATTCCGACGCGCTTTTGTGGGACCGCGACATCCTGCGCCGTGCCAACCGCGGCCATACCGACGTGCCGCGCCTGCTGGAAGGCAATGTGGCGGTGCAGGTCTTCACCACCGTGACAAAAAGTCCGCGCGGTCAGAACTATGACCAGAACAGCACCGAGGCGGCGGACAATATCACGCCGCTTTTCATGGGCCAGTTGCGCCCGGTGCGGTCGTGGTTCTCGCTGCGCGAGCGGGCCCTGGTGCAGGCCGAAGCCTTGGCTCGGGCCGCCGAGGAAGCGTCAGACCGGCTGCGGCTGATCCGCACACGGGGCGATCTTCAAGCCGTGCTGGATGCGCGGGCGGGCGGGCAGCCCGTCCTGGGCGCCCTTCTGGGGTCGGAAGGCGGGCACCCGCTGGAAGGTGACCTTGCCAATCTTGACGTTCTGCATGAGGCCGGCTTTCGGCTGATTGGCCTGACCCATTTCTTCGACAATGAACTGGGCGGCAGCCTGCATGGCGAGGGCGGGTCGGGGTCAGGCTTGTCGGATTTCGGCCGGCAGGTTGTTCTAGCCATGATCGACCGTGGCATGGTGATCGACCTGGCCCATGCCTCGCCCTTGATGGTGCAGGACGTGCTGGCGATCCCCGAGGCTCGGCCCGTCTTGTCCCATACGGGCATCCACGGCCATTGCGGCAGTGCCCGGAACCTGGACGATGATCTGGTGCGCCAGATCGCGGCAAAGGGCGGCGTGATCGGGATCGGCTTCTGGGCCGATGTGGTCTGCGGTGCCACACCCGGCCATGTTGCCGAAGCCATTGTTGCCGCCATCGATCTGGTGGGCGAGGATCACGTCTCGCTGGGGTCGGACTATGACGGGTCGGTCGGCGTGCCATTCGATGCGGCCAATCTTGCGGCGCTGACCCAGGCGCTGCTGGACGAGGGCCTGTCCGAGGATCAGATCGCCAAGGTCATGGGCGCCAACATGATCCGTTATCTGAACGAAACCCTGCCAGAGGCCTGATGATGAAACGCACGAAGCTGTTGCATTCGGAACTGTCCGGGCTGATTGCCTCGATGGGTCACGGCGACCTGCTGGTCATCGGCGATGCGGGCCTGCCCGTCCCGCCGGGCGTGCGCTGCATCGACCTGGCCGTGACGCGGGGCGTCCCGCGGTTCTTCGATGTGCTGGATGCCGTTCTGGCCGAGATGGTCGTGGAACGCGCGGCCTGGGCCGACGAGGCTTCGGACGATCTGGACGCTGCGCTGCGGGACCGTGACCTGGGCGAAACTTGCCAGGTTGCGCATGAGGCGTTCAAGGCGCTGACCCGGCAGGCCCGCGCCGTCGTGCGCACCGGAGAGTTTACCCCCTATGCCAATGTCTGCCTGTGGTCCGGCGTCGCCTTTTGACGCCGCGGAACCCGCTGGGCCAAACCGCGTTCGGTCGCAGATCGTGCAAAGGAGTAGAAGGATGCAGAAGACCTTGATCGGCCTCGGCGCCATTCTTGCCATGATGACGCTGGCAGGCTGCCAGACGGCACAGGGGATCGGCCGCGATGTGTCTACCGCGGGCCAGGTGATCCAGCAGGAAACCGCCGAGGCGATGTGATCCAGGGGCGGCCTTCCGGGGCCGCCCTTGAACCTTCCGGCATCCTTGCATGGACAGGAGATTGCGATGCGACTGATGTTTCTCGCGGCGCTGCTGCTGCCCTTGCCGGCACAGGCCTTTACCGCGCAGAACGGCATGACGGCGGTGCAGACGAGCCCGTCCGAGATCTCGGTCCTCCACGATGTGCGGCGGGCCGACACGGATTACTGGTGCGCGGCGGGCGATTTTGCGCAGCGTGCCCTTGGGTTGCCGGGCAAGACGCGGATCTGGCGTGCCTCGCCCAAACCGCGGGGGGCGGGGGAAGGGATCATCTTCACGCTGGATCCCGCCAAGGCCGCCGAGGGGGCGGGCATTTCCCAGTTCGGCAGCGGGCAAAGGGACGGGTCGATCCCGGCGGCGATGGCAGTGGGCAGCTATTGCCGGGTGATCGTGCCCTATTTTGACTGACGTTCAGCCAGCTAGGGCCTCAAGTCGGCTGGCCACGAGATTTGAGTGCGTTTCGACCAGGTGAAGCGCGTCCTCGGTCAGGTCGGGGCGCGGTTCGGGGCTGAGAAAGCAGAACATGCCGAAGACGCTGCCGTCGGGCCGATGGACCGGGACGGACAGGTGGCTGCCGATGGGGATCATCTGGGTGATCGGCAGGTCGGTCGCGATCTTGTGGCGGCTGGTGTCGGGCATGAGGCGGGGCAGGTTGCCGTCGATGATGTGCTTGCAATAGATTTCGCGCAAATCCATGCTCTGGCTGGGCTGGATCATCGCCTCAAGCCCCGGGGCGCTGACGGCGCGGAAGACGGCGCGGCTGTCCATGAATTCGGACAGGTAGGCAACCTCCATCCCCAGCGTTTCGCGCACTGTTTCCAGCGATAGCTGAATGGCCGCGTGATCGGCGGTGTTTTCGGCAACGGCGGACAGGGCGGGCGAAAGGCTGGGCATGGCATCTTCGTTAAGCGACAGGATTGCAGGCTAGCACGACCAAGGCGGTGGGCGAGGTTGGAAATGCCTTGGGTTTTAGGGGTCGTCGTTAACGGCTTGTGAACGGGAATGGGCGATCATGGGGGGATGTCGCGCTATCTTGGCCCTCGCCTGCCCGGCGTTCCGATCTTCTTCACCGTCGCCTTGACGCAGCGCGGCAGCCGGCTGCTGGTGGAACAGGTCGAGGGTTTATGCGATGCCGTGAGGGTGACGCGGGCGGAACGGCCTTTTACGATCGACGCATGGGTGGTCTTGCCAGATCACCTGCATTGCATCTGGCGCTTGCCCGAGGGGGATTGCGACTATGGCGTCCGGTGGGGAGCGATCAAGGCGCGGTTTTCACGAGCGGTGAGAGGAACGGTGGGGTGGAACCCCCCCTTACACTGCTCTTGATACTTGAAAGCCGCTCAACTTTCCGAGAATGTGTGGCTATGATCTTACGGCACGGAAATTATGATGAATGAACAAGATGCGGCGATCTATAACTCGGAAGAATCAGTCAATCTAGAAACGCTGATATTCTCAGACGCTGATGATGAATACGCAACGGAAAGTGCATCTGCTCTTGCCCCAATGCGTTATGACACAATGCAGCGCAAGGTTAAAGATCTTCTATCGGACTACAGCACCGGCGACCTAGATCCGAGGCCTTCGTTTCAGCGAGGGTATGTTTGGGACAAAGCAAGAGCATCCAAACTGATAGAGTCAATATTATTGAATGTTCCTCTTCCTCTCATTTATACAGCAGAAGAGCAAGATCAGCGTGAGGTGGTCATAGACGGGCAGCAGAGATTACTGTCCGTTTTTGGCTTTATCCAAAATAAGTTCCCTCGTGACGGTTCTGAATTCAAGCTAAGAGGACTTAAATTTCTGCCAGAACTCAATGGCAAAACCTTTGACCTACTACCTGAAAAAGAAAGAAGATATATTCAAAAGTATATATTCCAAGTAATACGGATCAGTGGCGACACTCAGCCTGATGTAAAGTTTGAGATATTTGAGAGGCTGAACTCAGGATCAGTAACGTTAAATGCACAAGAATTAAGAAACTGCGTTTTTAGAGGAAACTTCAATCAGCTTCTGAAAGATTTAGCTAACTTGTCTGATTTTAGAAAACTGCTTGGTGGCGCATCAACAGTGCGAATGCTTGACGCTGAGCTGGTTTTGAGATTCCTAGCATTTCTCGATAAAACCTATCTTAATTACCCGGGAGCGATGACCTCTTTCCTAAACGAATTTATGAATGATAATAGAAACATAGATGTCAAGAAATCTCAGCATTTTTCTGATAAATTCCGACATGCAACATCGTTGTCTTATTCAGTATTCGGCTCTCATGCTTTCAAGAAATTCACTGTCGGTAAGCACGGTAGTGAAAATGGCTCTTGGGAGAGGGCATTCAATCGCCCCCTCTACGATGTAGTAATGTGGGGATTTACACGATATGAGAAAAATCAGATTTTCCCCCATATTGATGCTATCAGAGATAATCTTATCGAGCTTATGACAACTGACCCTATCTTTGTGGATACGATTACTTCCGCCGTTGGAGACAGAACGAAAACCACTTATCGCTTCGAAGCTTGGCGTGACCGCCTTAAGTCGATTGTAACCAATGAAAAGTCCCAAAGATCATTCTCGCAAATTGTTCGCAAAAATCTCTTTGAGCAAGATCCGACCTGTGCTCTTTGCAAGAACACCATTGTCATGTTCGATGATAGCCATGTTGACCATATTGTGCCGTTCTCAAAAGGAGGCCTCACGAAGGAAGAAAACGCACAGATCACCCATCGCTATTGCAATCAGTCAAAGTCGGCCTCGCTATAGAAGTTTTCACCCATCCATCTTCAGCGCCTGAATAAACGCCGTCTGCGGGATCTCCACCTTGCCGAACTGGCGCATCTTCTTCTTGCCGGCCTTCTGCTTCTCCAGCAGCTTCTTTTTCCGCGTCGCGTCGCCGCCATAGCATTTGGCGGTCACGTCCTTGCGCATGGCCGACAGCGTTTCGCGCGCGATCACGCGGGCGCCGATGGCGGCCTGGATCGGGATCTTGAACATGTGCCGGGGGATCAGTTCCTTCAGCTTTTCAACCATGACGCGGCCCCGCGCCTCGGCGCGGTCGCGGTGGACCATGATGGACAAGGCGTCCACGGGTTCGTCATTGACCAGGATCGACATCTTGACCAGGAAATCCTCGCGGTATTCGCTGATCTGGTAATCGAAGCTGGCATAGCCCTTGGTCACGGATTTCAGGCGGTCGTAGAAGTCGAAGACAACCTCGGCCAGGGGCAGGTCATAGACGACCATCGCGCGGCTGCCGGCATAGGTCAGGTCCAGCTGGATGCCGCGGCGGTCCTGGCACAGCTTCAGCACGTCGCCCAGGTATTCGTCCGGCACCATGATCGTGGCCTTGATGCGCGGTTCCTGGATATGGTCCACATGGGTCAGGTCGGGCATGTCGGCGGGGTTGTGCAGGTCGCGGACCTCTCCGTCGCGCATGTGCAGCTTGAAGACCACGCTGGGGGCGGTGGTGATCAGATCCAGGTCGTATTCGCGTTCCAGCCGGTCGCGGATCACCTCGAGGTGCAGCAGACCCAAGAAGCCGCAGCGGAAGCCGAAGCCAAGCGCGGCCGAGGTTTCCATTTCGTAGCTGAACGAGGCGTCGTTCAGGGCCAGCTTCTCGATGGCGTCGCGCAGGGCCTCGAAATCGTTGGCATCGACGGGGAACAGGCCGCAGAAGACCACCGGCTGGGCCGGCTTGAAGCCTGGCAGCGCCACCTCGGCACCCTTCTTTTCGTGGGTAATCGTGTCGCCCACGCGGGTGTCGCGGACCTGCTTGATGGATGCGGTGAAGACGCCGATCTCTCCCGGTCCCAGTTCGGCGATGTCCACCATCTGCGGGGTCAGGACGGCCAGCTTGTCGATGCCATAGACCGCGCCGGTCTGCATCATCTTGACCCGCTCGCCCTTGCGGATCACGCCGTCCATGACGCGGATCATCACGACGACGCCCAGATAGGCGTCGTACCAGCTGTCCACCAGCATGGCTTTCAGCGGCGCGTTGCGGTCGCCCTTGGGGGCAGGCAGGCGGGTGACGATGGCTTCCAGCACGTCGGGGATGCCCAGGCCGGTTTTCGCGGAAATCGGGATCGCGTCGGAGGCGTCGATTCCGATCACCTCCTCGATGTTTTCCTTGACACGCTCGGGTTCGGCGGCAGGCAGGTCGATCTTGTTGAGGACCGGCACGATCTCGTGGCCCGCGTCGATGGCTTGGTAGACATTGGCCAGCGTCTGCGCCTCGACCCCCTGGGATGCGTCCACGACCAGCAGCGATCCCTCGACCGCGCGCATGGACCGGCTGACCTCATAGGCAAAGTCGACGTGGCCCGGCGTGTCGATCAGGTTCAACACATAGGTCTGCCCATCCTTGGCGGGATAGATGATGCGGACGGTGTTGGCCTTGATGGTGATGCCCCGTTCACGCTCGATATCCATGCTGTCCAGCATCTGGGCCTTCATGTCGCGGTCGGCGACAGTGCCCGTCGACTGGATCAGCCGGTCGGCCAGGGTGGATTTGCCGTGGTCGATATGGGCCACGATGGAGAAATTGCGGATCAGGGAAAGTTCGGTCATGGCCGGCCTATACAAGGGCTTTGGCCCTGCGGGAAGGGGATTTCGCAGCTTACAGCGCGGCCAGTTGCGCCCGCCGCAGCCGCGCCTCTCTCCACATCGAATAGATCCCCGCGCCCGCGATCAGCCCGGCCCCCAGAAGCGTCGCCGCGTCGGGCCTTTCGCCGAAGACGATCACCGCCAGAAACATTGCGAACAGCAGGCGGGAATATCGGAAGGGCGCGATCACCGCGATCTCGGCGATACGGGTGGCGATGACCATGGTGATATAGCCCAGAAGGCCAAAGCACAGGGTCGCCGCCATCAGCGCCCCCTGCCCAGCCGAGGGCGTGATCGGCTGCTGGCCGCCGATGGTCATCAGGATCAGGCCCGCGATGCCCATCGACCCGAAGGCCCCGGCCGACAGCAGGCCCGACCCCACTTCGGGCGGCAGGCGACGCGTCACCAGGTCGCGGACTGCCAGCGTCATAACGGCGATGATCGCCAGAACCGAACTGAACTCGAAGGCCGCAGTCCCCGGTTTCACGATCAGCAGCACGCCCGCAAAGCCCGCCGCGATGGACATCCAGCGGCGCCAGCCCACCTGTTCGCCCAAGAAAAGCGCTGCGCCCAAGGTCATCAGCAGGGGCTGCGCCTGAAGGATGGCCGAGGCGATGGACAGATCGCCGGTGGCAAGCGCGGTGACAAAGGTGATGGCGCAGACGCCTTCGCACAGGTTGCGCAGCGCCACCTGCGGCCGCAGCAGGTTGCGCAGGCGCAGGCCTTCGGCGCTGAAGGCGATCCACAGGCCGAAGACCGCCATGCCGGCAAAGCCGATCACCGCCAGCAGTTGCCCAGTGGGGATGCGGCCCGACAGGCCTTTCAGCAGCGCGTCCTCGCAGGCGAAGGCGGCCATCGCCAGGACCATCAGCAGGGCCGCGCGCAGGTTATGCATGGTGGACCTCCAGCCGCGCGATCAGGTCGGGCAGGTTGGCGATGGTGTCCAGCCGGTGCGCGCGGGGATGATCCGGCGCCTCGGCATGTTCGACGGCCCAGGTCAGGTCGTGCGGGATGAAGACGCCGTGCCCGCCCAGCTCCACCACCGGCAGCACGTCGCTTTTCATCGAGTTGCCGACCATCATGAAGCGTTCGGCCGCGACATCGGCGCGAAACAGGACGCGGGCATAGGTTTCGGGCGACTTGTCAGCCAGGATCTCGACCGCGTCGAAGCGTTCGGCTAGGCCGGATGCGGCGATCTTGCGTTCCTGGTCGATCAGGTCGCCCTTGGTGATCAGGATCAGCCGCCGGTCGGCCAAGGCATCGAGCGC
>JAPSIP010000296.1 GCA_031178645.1 Paracoccus sp. (in: a-proteobacteria)
GGGCGCGCAGGGTATTGGCGCCGACGCCGGGCATCAGCGCCTCGGGGCGGACATACAGCGTCGCGGCCTGCCCGATGGCAAGGTGGCTGTCGGCGCGGCCATGCAGCGGCCCAAGCGCCGTATCGACGCGGGCAATGCCGTCGCCAATGGCGCTGACCCGGCCCGTGATCGCGTTCGTCTCGCCCACGAAGCGGGCGACGAAGGGGGTCGCGGGGTTGTCGTAAAGCTGGCGCGGGGTGGCGACCTGTTGCAGCAAGCCATTGCTCATCACCGCAACCCGGTCCGACATGGCAAGCGCCTCGGACTGGTCGTGGGTGATATAGATGAAGGTGACGCCGGTGCGTTTCTGAAGGGCGCGCAGTTCCGCCCGCATATGCTGGCGCAGCTTCAGGTCCAGGGCCGACAGCGGCTCGTCCAGCAGCAACACGCCCGGTTCCACGGCAAGCGCGCGGGCGATGGCCACACGCTGGCGCTGCCCGCCCGACAACTCGCCCGGCATCCGGTCGCCGTATCCCTCAAGCGCGATCAGCCGCAGCAGTTCGTCCGCCCGCTTGCGGCGTTCGGCCTTGCCCACGCCGCGCGCTTCCAGCCCGAAGGCGATGTTTTCCCAGACCGGCATCAACGGGAACAGCGCCAGCGACTGGAAGATCATCGCGGTCGGCCGCTGGTTCGGCCCCAGCCCACGCATGTCCTTGCCGCCGATCAGGACGCGCCCCTCGGTCGGTTCCAGAAATCCGGCGATCATCCGCAGGATGGTGGTCTTGCCGCAGCCCGATGGACCCAGGATGGAAAAGAATTCGCCCGGCTGGACCGTGAAGGACACGTCGCTGACCGCGCGCGTTGTCCCGAAGCTCATCCCGATCCCGTCAAGCTCTACCGAATGCGACATCCATCCCTCGTCTTATTGGGGACAGGGGATGACCCTGTCCCGCGATTGTCAGGCCGACAGGAAGCGGTCCTGATATTCGTTGCGCTTGGTGATGTACCAGCTTTCCTGGATCGGCCACCACCACAGCTTGTCCAAGGCATCGCCCGGATAGGCGGCGGCAAAGAAGGCCTTGGCCTCATCCGACAGCAGGTCGGCGGAACCCACGGCGGTCGAGTTGATCGAGGTCGCGTTGGTATACATCGCGCCCGCTTCGGGCGTCAGGAACCAGTTGATGAAGGCATAGGCCGCATCCAGGTTCTCAGCCCCTGCCGGGATCGACAAGCCTTCCATCCAGGCAAGCGCGCCTTCCTTGGGCGCGATGAAGCCCACGGGCAGGCCTTCCTTGGCCAAAGCGGCGGCCGTCGAATCCCAGGTCTGGCCGATGGCCGCGCCATTGACGCGGAAGGCGCCCTGTGCCTCGTTCTCGTTGTTCCAGAACTGGATGATGTTGCCCTTGCGGGCCACGGCCTCGGCCAGGATCACGTCGAAGATCTCGGTCTGGGCTTCGGGGCTGGTGAAGGCGTCCAGCAGCGGGCGGGGCAGCTTGCCCTCGGCCTCGAGCCACAGGCCCAGGCCCACCAGGGCGGAATGGGCGCGCACGGTGGCCTTGCCCGCCGCCTCCTCGCCCCAGATGTCGCCATAGGAGGCGCTGCCATATTCCAGAGGCATCTGGTCGCGGTCGAAGGCCACGGCCTCGGTTCCCCAGTCGGTCGGCACCTGGTAACGCTTGCCGTCCACGACCGCGCCCAGGTTGGTCGAGTTTTCCCAGGCCGAGGGCAGCACCTTCGCCACCTCGATCTTGGTTTCGTCCAAGGGCTGGATCAGGCCGAATTCGACATAGTTCGGGACCCGGTCCACAGTCGGCCAGATCAGGTCGAAGCCGCCGCCGTTGTTGGCGCGCAACTGGTTCAGCAATTCGTCATTGGTGCCATAGGGCGTGAAGTTCGGCGTGATGCCCGTGGCGTCCTTGAAGGCGCCCAGGATCTCGTCGTTCAGATAGCCTGCCCAGGCAAAGATGTTCAGCGTGCCCGACCCTTGGGCAAAGCCCGGACGCGCCACCAGCGGCGCGGCCAGTGCCAGCCCCGCGGCGGCACCCGCGCCCTTCAGAAGCCCGCGGCGATCAAGTCTGTTCATAATTCGTCCCCCGGTTGCGCCGCCTTCCGGGCCTTGCCCGCAGGCGGCATGATCCATCGGCGAAAGCATAGCCGCGCGGCATGACAGGTCAAAGACTGATCTGATGTTGCTTGAAAAAATCCGCCCCCCCTTAGGGCCGCGACAGCAGGCTGGCCGGGCGCGACCGTGCTAGGGCCTGGGTGATCAGCCCGGTCAGCACCGCCTTGATCAGGTCGCCGGGGATGAAGGCCGTGACCAGCAACGCGCATTCGGCCAGGGTCTTGTTCAGCGCGATCGACATGCCGACTATGCCGAAGCCATACATCACCAAGATCCCGCCGATGATCGAGGCCATCGCCACCGTCACCGCCAGCGGACCCGACCGCCAGCGTTCGACGATCAGCCCGATCACGAAGGCAGCGACCGGCCAGCCCAGGAAAAAGCCCGAGGTCGGCGCGACAAAGGCCCCCAGCCCGCCGCGCCCGCCCGCCAGCAGCGGCAAGCCCAGGGCCACAAGCGCCATGAACAGCAGCACCGCAAGCGCCCCGCGCCGCGCACCCAGGATCGCGCCCGCCAGCATGACTCCCATGCTTTGCGCAGTGATCGGCACGCCGAAGGCCAGCGTCAGGCTG
>JAPSIP010000297.1 GCA_031178645.1 Paracoccus sp. (in: a-proteobacteria)
TTGCCGGTGCGGGCGCGGTCATACCACCGCCAGGACAGCCGGGTCAGGTGGTCGAAGGCGCGGGCGCGCATTTCGGTTTCGATGTTGATGCCCAGCTTGTGGCCCCAATAGATCACCACGGTCAGCAGCCCGGCATTGATCGCGTAAAGCGCCAGCAGGCCCGCGGCGGCAGCTACCGTCAGCGTCCAGTTGCCCTGCGGCAGCAGGTGGTCGATGAAGGCCGTGACGGCCAGCGGAAAGGCCAGTTCCAGCAGGCCCGACAGGACGGCGCAGCCGAAATCCAGCCAGAACAGCCCCATGAAGGGCCGGTAATGGGAAAAGAACTGGCGCAGCATCGGGCGATTCCTTCAGGCGGGTCTTGCCCGGACGCGGCGGCGGCTTGTCATGCCCGGCGTCGGGGCGCGGCGATCCGCCTCTTGCCACAACGGTTGGCCAAGCGCCAGAACCCGGCCTCAGGCAAGGGCTTCGGACAGTGCCCGCGGCCTGGGCCCGCCGGTCGCCCAGTCCAGCAGTTCCGCCGTATGCACCACCGGAACGCCAGTGCCCGACCCGATCTGCATCATGCAGCCGATGTTCCCGGCGCTGATGACCTGCGGCCGGATGGCCTCCAACGTCGCGACCTTGCGCGCCTTCAGTTCGGCGCTGATGGCGGGCTGCATCAGGTTGTAGGTGCCAGCCGATCCGCAGCAGATATGGCTGTCCTTCGGTTCCAGGACCGTGAAGCCCGCATCCGCCAGCAGTTCCTTGGGCGTGGCCTTGATCCCCTGGCCGTGCTGCAGCGAACAGGCGGCGTGATAGCCGACGCGCAGGGGCGCGGCATGGGTCGCGTCTGTCAGACCCAGGTCGGACATGACCTCGGTGATGTCCTTTGCCAGGGCAGCGACGAGGGCCGCATCGGCCTCAAGCGGGTCGCCCGCGAACATGTGGCCGTAATCCTTGACCGTTGTCCCGCAGCCCGAGGTGTTGATGACCACCGCGTCCAGGCCATCGCCATTCACCTCGGCCATGACCGCGCGGATATTGGCCGCGGCCATGGCGTGGCTTTCGTCGGTGCGGCCCATGTGATGGGTCAGCGCGCCGCAGCAGCCCAGGCCATTGGGGATCACCACCTCGCAGCCGTGGCGGCGCAGCAGGCGGATCGTGGCGTCGTTGATGTCAGTGTTCAGCGCGCGCTGCGCGCAGCCCACCAGCAGCGCCACCCGCTTGCGGCGCGGGCCCTGGGCGGGGAAGACCTGCGGGCGGTCGTTCAGGCTGGGCGGCGGAATGTCGCGCGGGGCCATGTCCAGCATGGCGCGCAGCCGGGGATCGGGCATCAGGCGGCTGAAGGGGCGGCCCAGCTTGGCCCCGCGCAACGCCAGCCGGAAGCGGTTCGGATAGGGCAGGATCTTCGCCAGCATCCAGCGCAGCAGCCGGTCGGGCAGGGGGCGGCGATAGTTCGCCTCGATATATTCCCGCGCGTGATCGACCAGGTGCATGTAATGCACGCCTGACGGGCAGGTCGTCATGCAGGACAGGCAGGACAGGCAGCGGTCGATATGCTGAACGGTCTTGGCATCCGGCACGCGGGAATTTTCCAGCATGTCCTTGATGAGGTAGATGCGCCCGCGCGGGCTGTCCAGTTCGTCCCCCAGCACCTTGTAGGTCGGGCAGGTGGCCGTGCAGAAGCCGCAATGGACGCAGGTGCGCAGGATCTCGTTCGAACGCGCGGTCAGCGGATCGGCCAGTTGCTGGGCGGTGAAGGTGGTCTGCATGTCAGGCGTCCATCAGGCCGGGGTTGAGGATGCCCGCGGGGTCAAAGCTGCGACGCAGCCCGTCCTGCAGGCGCGCGACGGCAGGGGCCAGCGGCGGGAAGGCTGGGCCTGTCGCGCCCGCGCGACGGACCAGGGTGGCATGGGCGACAAGGTCGCGCGGGTTGCCGGGGCCGCGATACCAGATCAACCCGCCGCCCCAGTCCAGCGAGCAATCGCCCCCCATTGCCCGCAGTCCATCGCAAAGGCCGGGCGCATCGGTCGGCCTGCACAGGATCCGCCACAGCGGGTCGCCACCCACAAAATGCGCCACGTCGCGGATGGCTTGCCAGGGCGCGTCGTCCAGTACCTCGGGGCGCCATTCCCCCAGCAAGGCCAGCAGCCGGTCGCGGCGATAGGCAAGCTGGCCTTCCAGCCCCTCGATCCGCAGATAGGTCGTGCCGCCGACATGGGCCGCGCCCGACACTTCGAACGGCGTGGACAGGGCGGCGGTGAAGATGCGCAGGGCCGTGGCCTCATCGGTGCCGGGAAAGGCCAGGGTCGTGCGGGCGGGCAGAAGGGGCAGGGTCTTCAGCACGACCTCGGTCAGCACGGCCAGGGTGCCGTGCGAACCGGCCAGCAGCTTGGACAGGTCAAGCCCGGTCACGTTCTTCATCACCCGCCCGCCGTTCTTCAGCACGCGGCCCTGTCCGTCCACGAAGCGCACCCCTAGAAGGTGGTCCCGGCAAGCGCCTGCGAGCAGGCGGCGAGGACCGGAGGCATTGGCGGCGACGGTGCCGCCCAAGGTGGGCGTGCCATTGCCGCCCAGGACGGCGCGCATGTCAGGCGGCTCGAAGGCAAGGGCCTGGCCTTCGGCGGCCAGTATTTGCTCGATTTCCGGCAGGGGGGTGCCGGGGCGGGCGATCAGCG
>JAPSIP010000298.1:0-2338 GCA_031178645.1 Paracoccus sp. (in: a-proteobacteria)
CCGCAGGGTTCGCGCCCTGCGGCTTTTTTGCAGCCTTGATGCGCCTTGGGCGCGGGGCTATCTGGCGGCATGGCCAAGCTCTATTTCCACTACTCGACCATGAACGCGGGCAAGAGCAAGCTGCTTTTGCAGGCGTCATACAACTATCGCGAACGGGGGATGGGGACGCTGCTGCTGACGGCGGCGCTTGACCAGCGGGCGGGACAGGGCCGCATTGCCAGCCGGATCGGCATCGGCGATGACGCGCTGACCTTTGACGAGGACACCGACATGTTCGCGCTGATCCAGGATCGCGGGGCGGATTGCGCCTGCGTCTTCGTGGACGAGGCGCAGTTCCTGTCAATTGCCCAGGTGTGGCAACTGGCCTGCGTGGCGGACGACCTGCGAATCCCCGTGATGTGCTATGGCCTGCGCGTCGATTTCCGGGGCGAATTGTTCCCCGGCTCGGCCGCGCTGCTGGCCCTGGCCGACGACCTGCGCGAGGTTCGCACGATCTGCCATTGCGGCAAGAAGGCCACCATGGTGATCCGCCGCGACGAGCAGGGCCGCGCCATCACCGAAGGCGCCCAGGTCCAGGTTGGCGGGAACGAGACCTATGTCTCGCTGTGCAGGCGCCACTGGCGCGAGGCCACGGGAAACTGACCATCAATTCTATCTCAGGATGTGCTGCCCGCGTTGCGGGACGCATGGCCTTGTTGTAACCATCAACACCAAACAGGCAAAGGATCTTCCATGCGCGCGTTCCTGCTGCGGCTTCTCGCCATTTTCTGTCTGGCTGCCCCGGCGCAGGCCTTCGAGACGACGGCAACCTCGGCCTGGGTTTATGACGTCAACACCAGCACGGTGCTGATGTCGAAGAACGCCGAGGTGCCGATCCCGCCCGCCTCCATGTCCAAGCTGATGACGCTGTACATGGTGTTCGAGGCGCTGCAGAACGGCCGCCTGAAGCTGGACGACACGCTGCCGGTATCCACGAAGGCCTGGCAGATGGGCGGGTCGAAGATGTTCGTGGAACCCCGCGACACGCCGACGGTGGAACAGTTGATCAAGGGCGTGATCGTCCTGTCCGGGAACGACGCCTGCGTGGTTCTGGCCGAAGGACTGGCCGGGACCGAGGAAGCCTTCGCGCGCCAGATGACCGAACGCGGAAAGAGCCTGGGCCTGAAGCATTCGGTCTTCAAGAACTCGACCGGCTGGCCCGCGGAAGGGCATGTCATGTCGGCCGAGGATCTGGGGATGCTCGCCATGCACATCATCAACGACTTCCCGCAATACTACGATGATTTCGCCCTGACCGAGTTCCGATACATGGACCGGGTGCCGTCGAACCGCTTCAACCGCAACCCGATCCTGAAGCTGAACATCGGCGCGGACGGCCTGAAGACCGGGCATACGCAGGAAGCGGGCTATGGCCTGGTCGGATCGGCCGTGCAGGACGGGCGGCGCGTGATCTTTGTCATCAGCGGACTGCAGTCTGAAACGGCGCGGGCCGAGGAGTCCGAGCGCATCGTCAACTGGGCCTTCCGCCAGTTCAGCATGGAAACGCTGGTTCCCGCCGGCGATACCGTGCTGGAAGCGCCGGTCTGGCTGGGAACGAAGGCCCGCGTCGGCCTGACGACGAAGGACGGCGTGAACGTGCTGATCCCCGCCGGTTCCCAGGATCAGGTCAAGGTCGAGGCGGTTTATGAATCGCCCATTCCCGCGCCCATCGCCAAAGGCGAACAGATCGGCCGGCTGGTCGTGTCCGTCCCCGGCACGCAGGATGCGGTGACGCCCCTGCTGGCGGCCGAGGACGTGCCCGAGGCAGGCTTCACGGGCCGGATGAAAGGCGCCGTCATTCGTCTGGGCCACAAGGCGGTTGAGGCCGCTGGCCTTTGATGTTCATCAGCTTCGAGGGGATCGACGGCTGCGGCAAGTCCACGCAGGCCCGCCTGCTGGCCGAAGCGCTGCGCGCCGAAGGCCGCGATGTCGTCCTGACCCGTGAGCCGGGCGGCAGCCCCGGGGCCGAGGAGATCCGCCGCCTGCTGGTCGAGGGCGCGGGCGAACGCTGGTCGGCGGAAACCGAATGCCTGCTGTTCACCGCAGCCCGCCGCGATCACCTGGAACGCACGATCTGCCCGGCCCTGGACGCCGGCAAGACCGTCATCACCGACCGCTTTGCCGATTCCACCCGCGTTTACCAGGGCGCAACCCGCGGCGATCTTCGCGGCTTCGTGGACCGGATGCATGACCTGGCAATCGCGGTCGAACCCGACCTGACCTTCGTCATCGACCTCGACCCCGAAACCGCGCTTGGGCGGGGCAATGCGCGGGGTGGGGCCGAGGACCGCTTCGAAAG